>NZ_CP046266.1:2081923-2384807 GCF_009720625.1 Metabacillus sediminilitoris | reverse complement strand
AGAATGGGAAATCATGAACGTGCTTTGGGATAAAGCCCCTCAAACAGCGAATGACATCATATTTTCCTTACAGGAGAGTACCGATTGGAAGCCGAAAACCATACGTACTCTTCTCGATCGATTGGTTCAAAAAGATGTAGTAGGTGTCAATAAAGATCTAAGAGTTTACACCTTTTACCCGCTCTATACACAGGAAGAGTGCCAGCGTGCCGAGACCGAATCATTTATCAACCGTATCTATGGAGGTACCCTGAAATCCATGCTTGTCCAATTCATTCAGGAAGATACCCTATCTGATGATGATATCAATGAACTACGCTTTATTTTAAATAAGAAACCTAAAAAGTAATAATATTAAAAAAGTCGATTTGGAATTTTTCCAAATCGCTTTTTTCGGTCGAAATCGAAATAGCGGGGGTCAGGCTTCTCATGTAATTATCGCTTTCTTCTCTGTAAATACTACGCCCGTTAGTCATAAGCTAAAAAACAAGTGTAGAGCTACACACGAAAGGAGCCATTAACTATGATGGATGTATTTCTTCAACTAAACTGCTTCTTTAGTTGAAGAAAAAAAGCCTACTTCTTCTTGAAGTAAAGCACCCGTTACTTTAAGTAGATTATTTCATAATCATAGTAAATTCCACAAAAAAAGGCATTAATCCCTCCTGCTGAATCAATGCCTTCACTTTTTGAAATTAACTTTACTATTACTTTTTTTAGTTAACATATAGCTTTGTTTTATCATTTCGTAAATTTCTTCCTTTGGAACAGTACCGTCAAGAATTATCGAATTCCAATGGTCCTTATTAAGATGAAATGCCGGAACTACCGAATTGTAAATCTGACGCCAATAATCCAAAAAACCGGGTTCGCATTTCACATTAATCCAAATATGGCCATCTTTTTTAAATATCCACGCAAACACTTTCTTGTTATCTATATGTCGCATTAACGTCCAATTCTTATCGCGAAATGGGTAATCTTCATATGTATTACCCAGCCCTATACAGTAACCGATAGCTTCCTCTCTATTTTTCATTGTTATCCTCTTCCTAACACCTTGCTAGTTTTTTAATAAAGCTGCATCCTTAATTATAACCCTTAGACCCTTTATTGCACTAACCTGCCACTTTAGTTGAAGAAGACTGTTTAGTTCGCAATTTCTTTGAAAAGCGACATTTAGCTTCTTTGTAATAACCGTCACTACAAACTCCATTTCTCCTTTTTCATCAATATCATGTAATAATCTGATGTAATTAAATTTCCGATACCATTTATCTTTTCCGGAATATAATATCTAAAAACATAAGGTAGGTACTCTAGAATGGACAATGAACTTAAAGCATTATTTGGCTCATGGGATCAAGCACTAGGTACAATTATTTCTGCTATAGGTAGTACCCCTTCATCAAGAATTAACGAAACACTCCAAAACAATCTTTCATTATTAGGTAATGTCATGCAAGCTACTGGAAATGCACTTTTAGCAGATACTATACGAAGTTTTAATTTAAATAAAATTGGTAACGAAATACAAGCTATTGGAAACTCCATGGTTATTGTTGGCCTTCTTTTATACGAGAATAACGAAGAAAAAAATATAGAATTAAGTATAAAAGGAAATTTACTTCAAGCGCTAGGAAGCAGTCTGTCCATCCCTGAACTATTAGAAAAAAATAAAGTTTCCATTGATAATTTATATAGTATCTACGGGGCACTTTTACAAACAATTGGTAACTCACTACAGGCTATATCGGGCATTATTAATTTAAAAGGACAACAGGCAAACGGCGTTAATTTTGTTGGTAGTTGGATTCAAGCCATTGGTGCTGTTATCCAAGCTCTAATGCAAAGTAAAAAGTAATACAATACAAATTATTAAGCTGAATTCTTATTGACCAATTTCTTGTGTCGCATTTTATGTCAAATGCGAAATAAAAATGGCTTACTTCTTATTGAAGTAAACCACCCGTTAGCTCAATAACGATCACTATTATCATTTTGGTTATAAAAAGAATCCCACATCAATTCCATTCGTGTATATTTAAGCTTAAAGTATCCCCAATTGTCTTCACCATAATGCCAAGGAAAGCCTTCAAAAGACTGTATGAAAAATGATTTATTTTTTCTTTTTATATTTTCAGTAACAATGGTAAAGTCATTTATTAATTGTAAAAGTTGAATTGGAACATATGGGCATTTATCATAGCTTTTAAGTTGTTTTTGAACTTGTGAACAATCATAATATCCAGAATCTAGTACCTCGAAGTCATAAAAAACTAAAACCGCTTCATTCGTTTCCCCTTCTGTTCCAAACGGGTTTAGAGGGTGTTCATTTGAAATTTCTAGATTCTCATATGTTAAATAAAGATTATTGTTTTCGACTTTGAATTTTTCTATATAAACGGATTGCCAATCATATACTCAAAACAATTTTCTGATATGTATTTTGGCATTTTATTCAATCTTTTTTTATTTAAATTACATCTGGCTTTTCATCAAGAACCCAAGGAATATCAGCCGCCAAATCTAACTGAAGGATAGGATTAGGAAAACCTCCTGGAATAAACTCTAGGTCGTTTGAAAACCCAAATGTGAAATTCTTTATTTGAGTAGTATTAGTTTCATTCCAGTTGGACGATGTACTCAATTCTCCTTCTAACACTTTGCCTACTAAATGATAATTCCCTGAGTATAATCGTGTCATAGCTTCTTCGGTTGGGAATTGAGAAAGATGTGCTGGCTTTGTTGGATTAATCCCTAGTTTGGTGAAAACATAAGATATAGAAATCTTTAAATCCTTACAAGCTTCAACATAATTTTTACAATATAAGCAATTACAGATTTGTTAAATCTTTGCTATAAAATTCACGTGTTTTATCAATATCAACTTCTAATAACCAATTCGCTATTCTAATCTGTTGAAGCATTAAGACATCCACTCCCTTTGGATTCCCGCTAATACTCATTTATTCTGTAAACATTTTTACAATTCCTTCTTGAACTATCCTGTCCATTAGTCAAATAAGAAAAGCCGCCAAAGATGGCGGCTGGATCTTGAAGTTACGCACCCATTGTTTAAGTACAAAAGTTCACTAACATACTATTTCCTTAGCTAGCAAGTTGTTTTGTTTTAGGACTATACATATAACTTCTCAGTACAATAGATACTAAACTCAATATCAAGAATAGTAATCCTCCTAATACGATATATTGTGTGCCCATTCCTGATATAAATAATCCACCTACTGCTGTACCAATTGTTATCCCTAAATTACCACACGATAAAAACAATCCATTTGCGAAATCAGGAGCTTCTGGAGCCGCAGAGGTAATCCAATATTGACTAACATTATTTCCTATAGCAAATAATATCCCCCACAACAAAATCGTTATCATCATAGGGACAGTGGACTTCCCCGTAAGGAATGACAAAATATGAACTAGCCCTAATACGATTGGAAAAAATATGGCGGTTTTACTAGCATATTTAGTAAGTAAATTTCCTCCTGCTAAATTTCCAACTAGACTGGCTAAGCCTAATATAAGTAATGCCAAAGTTAAGGTTTTCCCAGATATATTCGTAACAGTTTCAAGATATTCTGCAATAAAGCTATTAATACTCGAAGTTGCTGAACCTATAAATACTACTGTAGTAATGGCTAACCAAACAATTGGCTTTTTTAATACGCTTATTTGAGCTCCATAAGAAAGTTTTTCTTTAACAGGTAAGGAGGGAACAAATATCAATGTTGCGATGAATGCAATAGCATTTACGATGGCAAAGAATAGCATTGCCATTCCTAAAGAAGTCGAACCAGCAATAAAGTTAGTGATTGGTACACCAAGTATCATCCCAGCGGTTACACCCAAAATAATTTTAGAAACAGCCTTTGGGGCATTTTCTTTGCTAACGGACGTAGCAGCTACTGTCAAAGCCAATGAACAATATATTGGATGAAAAAAGGCTGGAATCACACGTGCAAGTAGCAAAACGGTAAAGCTTGATGCAAACATTGAGACAATATTACCTACAACGAAAATGCCAAGTACAAGAAGCATTACCTTCTTGCGGTTTATACCTGAAAATATTAACGGCATAATGGGACCAGATATTGCTACAGCAAGTGCAAAGAGACTCACTAGCAGCCCTGCTTTGGATACACTGATATCAAAATGGTCAGCAATTGAAGGTAATATCCCAATGACACCCATCTCAGTTGTTAGGATACCGAAAACTCCTATGGTTAATATAAGTATTAGTAGATTATTTTGTTTAGACATAAGTTTAATCTCCTCTGTTCTTTACTTAATCTGTTGTTCTTTGACGTTTCAGATATACCACCATTTATCGTCCGAAAGAGCGACTAAAAGATTGTCCAGATTGCACAATCTGACGTGCATTTTTTAGACGAATAGACTCATATTCCAAAAGAGCCTCTGCTGCTGAGTTTCCTTGTATTCCCTTTGCAACACATTCGGCTAAGGCAGCAGCATCTTGTAAGGAAGCATTAAATCCCGATGCAGTTAGTGGTGTAGGTAGATGTGCAGCATCTCCTACGATTGCTATACGTCCTTTCACAAGGTTGTCAGGAACGTATTCGGCAATCGGTGTTCCTGTAAGGTTACGAGTTTTAATACTATGAAGAGTTGCATCTAACCAGGGTTGAGGCCATCTTACAGCAGCTTGTTCAGCTAACTCAATCAGTGTCTGTTCGGGGATGTCAGAAGCATTAAGCGAATGACGCACAACGTTTCCATCCACACATCCCAGACGACGTAACAAATCATTTTGAGTGTTATCGTACCAAGCCCATCCTAGCCGTCTATTTCCTAGAGCGTTAGAACCGTCAGCTCCAGCAATAATAGAACCGAGTAAAAAGTCACCAATACCATCTGGCATACTTAATTTCGGGGCAATGAGGCTAGGTCGATGTTTTTCAGGTATGTCGTTCTCATCTACAATAGCTACCCATATCAAGTATCCAGCAAAAGTTGCGCTCGGTTTATGTGATGCAACATAACGTCGTACAATACTACGGTGACCATCAGCACCAATTAAAATATCTCCGTGGAATGTTTCACCCTTATCCGTCACAACCCAAGCAGAGTTGTCGTCCTGATTAACACATTGAACACGAGTATCATAATATAAGGTAATTTTAGGATCAGCTTCGGCTTCTGTGCGTAATCGAAACTGTATAGATGACCAGGCCTCAGCCGACCTAATTCCACCAGAAGCAATTTTTCTCAAGAATTTCGCTGTTTTAGTTTGATCAATTTCTCCACTGTCAACTTGAAGAACAGCTCCACTACGTGGTTTCGCTCCAGCTCTCTCTAAAATTGTGACATTTAATCCAGCTCGTGAAAGAGCAATCCCAGTCATTAGTCCAGAAAGAGACGCACCGACAACAACAACAGAGCCGTTAGCTTCTTTGATAAAAGTGTCATTGGTTGATTCGCTCTGGAAATCCTTTCTCATCATTGTTTTTTCTCCTTATTTAAAATGTCTTCAAATTGGAAAAACCGAATTTCCTGATTGGATATCGGTTTTTTTGGGTGATAAAAAATATTAAACATCAAATTTAACGTTACCGAGCCATTTTACAAATTCGGGATCTCTATGAGAAAAGAACACACTGTCTTGTGTATCTAAAGCAGCAATCCGATCCATATCCTCTTGATTTAATTCAAAGTCAAAGATATTGAAGTTTTCGATGATTCTTTCTTTATGAACAGATTTTGGAATGGCCACGACTCCTTTTTGTGTCAACCAACGTAAAATTACCTGAGCCACGGATTTATTATACTTTTCAGCCATCGCTACTAAAGTTTCGTTCTGGAATATGTTATTTTTTCCTTCAGCAAAAGGTCCCCAGGACTCTATCTGAACGTTGTTCTCTTTCATAAATTTTGCACTTTCGATTTGCTGACAAAAAGGATGCGTTTCAATTTGGTTCACGGCAGGGGTTACTTCATTATGATTAATTAAGTCTATTAAACGGTCCATATGGAAGTTACTTACCCCGATCGCCCTGATCTTTCCTTGCGCGTACAATTCCTCCATAGCCCGCCAAGAACCATATACATCACCAAATGGCTGATGAATTAAGTATAGATCCAAATAATCCAATTGCAGTCTTTCCAGTGATTTTGCGAATGCCTTCTTTGCACTTTCATAACCTGCATCCTGTATCCAAAGTTTTGTTGTAACAAAGATTTCCTCTCTTGGGACACCACTCTTTTTGATAGCCCTGCCGACCGCTTCTTCATTCATATAAGCCGCAGCTGTATCAATCAAGCGATAACCTGCCATAAGGGCATCATAAACGGCCTGTTCACATTTGTTTGCATCTTCAATTTGATACACACCAAAGCCGAGAATTGGCATCTCAACTCCATTGTTTAAAATTACTTTTTGCATATATAATTCCTCCTGTGTTTTAAATGTAATATTTCAAATCACTGATTTTATCCCATTTGTCCTTTATGGTTGGTGATTTACAATTTCAGTAACTTGAACTATGATAATCCTATCACCTTCGAGTAACGCGAAGGCAAGGGATTTTAAACAGATTTATAAAAAATTTTTTAGGGAGTGGTAAAATGTATACTGTGAAGGAAGTATCCAAACTACTTGATCTGACTGAACATACCGTTCGTTTCTATACGGATAAAGGATTAGTTCCTAGTGTACAGCGTGATAAAAACAATAATCGACTTTTTGATGAAGAATCAATCAGTTGGCTTATAGGTGTTAAATATCTGAAACAATGTGGTATGTCAGTGGAAGACATTAAATCCTATGTAGATTTGTGTTTGGAAGGCCGTTCTACCATTCAAGAACGCTATGAAATCATTATGAAACAAAAAGCCATTGCTCTGGCTCAGTTAGAGGAGGCAAAACAAAGAGCTAAATATATGGAAGAAAAAGCAAATCACTACCTTGATATTATCAATGGTGTGGTCCCAGATGACACGAATCCTAAAGAATGGGAGTCAATAAATGCTAATACCCCGCACCAAAAAAGAACAAGCTGATTTCTTTTGGAAAATCGGCTTGTTCTAAGCATTAATAACTGAATTCGTTAACTATGTGATTCTACAATAACGACAGTAGTGCTCCTATTTTGCCTTAAAGAAAAATCTTCCCTTCTTCAACTAATCTGCCACGTTAGTACATAAAGAAAAAAGCCACCAAAAATGGCAGCTGTATCTTCAACTCTTGCACCCGTTACTTTAAGCAATATTTCACATTCTTTTCGTGTGTAATAAGAAAGAAGGCGACCATCATACTTTATTTTTATGGGCATAAGCATAAAATGGAAAAACATCCAAATTGGTTCATTTGGATGCCATTTGTTTACAATCCGAGACGAACACTATTAGATGTTTGTTGAGAGTAATTATTTTTCAGTTGCAGTATTCCCCATTGCAATAGAAATTCTATTCCAACTGTTGATTTGATTGATTATTAGAACAAGATCAACATACTGTCTCTCGTCATAATGTTCACGTACTCGTTGATAAAGCTCATCTGGTACACGTTTTGTAGGAATTAAAGTCACGTACTCTGTCAACTCAAGAGCAATTTTTTCAGCATCTGTGTAAAATGTGCACTCTCTCCAAGCACTAATACAATATAAACGTTGTTCGGTTTCTCCCATTTTTCTAGCATCAGCTGTATGCATGTTAATACAATATGCACAACCATTTATTTGAGAAGCCCGAATTTTTATAAGTTCACGAAGTTTACGGTCTGTACCTGTAGTTTTCGTATACTTCTCCATTTCCATCATTATTTTAAGTGCTTCTGGTGCTACATTGTAATAATCAACTCGTTGTTCCAATTTAATTACCTCCTTAAATACCTTTTCTTTTCATTTAAGACAGTATTAATTTAGCAGCTAATCTTGAAGCAGCTTCTTCAGCTTCTTTATATGCTTTTTGTAATACTTCATTTGGTTCTAGTAAAGCAGTTCCTTGTGCCCGAATAATTTGATAATCTTCAATACCAAGGAAATTGAACATTGACTTCAGGTATTTATTAGAGTAATCAACTTCTGTATACCAATCATCATTTGTATAGATTGATCCACTTGCTTGTATGACAAGCATTCTTCGTCCGTCTTTAAGTAGTCCCACTGACCCATTTTCAGTATATTTAAAAGTTTCACGTGCAATCATGATATTGTCCATATAGTCTTTTAACTTTGATGGAATATTAAAATTATGCAAAGGTAAAACGATGATATACGTATTTGCACTTTTAAATTGTTGTAAGATCTCGGACATACGCTCCGTTACTTTTTGTTCTAGGCTAGTTAGCTCCTGTCCTTTTCGTTGTTTTTCCCATGCACTTAAAACCGTATTATCTACCATAGGCACTTCATCTCTGTACAAGTTAATCTGTTCAATTGCTTCGCTATCAGGAATTAATTCTTTATAAGCTTTCAAAAAGTGGTTAAAAACTTGCAAGCTAACTGAAGAAGTACTATCTATTTTTGGATGTGCGTTTATGATTAGAGTTTTGTTCATTTGAATTTCTCCTTTAAAATGAATTTTAGGTTCAAATTGAAGATTAAATTAATCGTCGATTAATCCTGTCTCTAATATAAAGGCTATCATTATTTTTGTCAATTGAATATAATTTACCAAAAAGAGATTTTATTTGACTAACACTCTAAATACTCCTAAGATACAATTTAATAACCCTTAAAATCAAAAGTAGGTGAGTTTATATGCAATATAGTGTCGGAGTTGAATATGCTCTACATTGTCTGGTTTATTTAATCGATGTTCCTTCTAAGGAAAGTGTTGGGATAAAGGAGTTGGCAGAATTCCAAGGACTTTCTGAGACATTTCTTTCAAAAGTTTTTGGTAAATTATCTAAGGCTGGTATTGTAAGTTCTGTCCCTGGTGTAAAGGGAGGATATAGGTTATCTAAGTCCCCAGAAGATATTTCCTTTTGGGATGTAATTGAAGCAGTTGAAGGCCCTAAGCCTATTTTTCAATGTAAAAATATTAAAGATAACGGTTATTTGTATAGAGACAAAGTCTGCACTTCAGGTAGCTCCTCTTGCACTATCAATTTAGTTATGCTCTCTGCAGAAGAAAAAATGCGTGATTTCTTGCGTAGTAAAACACTTTCATGGTTAAATGAAGAGCTTGATCGTGTCTTACCCAAACAAATACGTGAAGATACTCAGAAATATTTTGCGAAGAGTAACATATAAAACAAACCTCCCGTGAAATTCCTTAATTAATAGGAATTTAGGGAGGTTTTTTCTTAATTCATGGAAACGTTTCTTTCTATTGTCTATTGATAACTACAACCAATCCTCAACTAACCTGACCTTTAGTTTAAGTACATTTCTTCACAATCTCTTCCACTGTGATCTTCAACAATATGGCCCTAAAATGGAAAATAGCACTTTCCTTATTCCAGAAGTCGAGTAGAAGAGAGCCTTTCTACCTTACGGTAAATTGTACTCCATCCCCTCACAGAACCGTGCTTGCACTATTAATGCACACGGCTCCTCCTAGTCATCGTTCACAGAATGTAGCTAATTTCTTTTCTTAAATCATATATATTCACTTTAATTTTCGGTGAAGGTAGTGGATATTTATCAAGAAATAGTCTGAATTTATCCCATGTAAAGGATTTCCTTTGACTTCTTCTATTGAGCCATTTAAACAGTAAGTTCTCGATTTTATCTTTGAAGTTGCTAACATTTAGGGTATTATCAGTTATGCAATAATAGTTGTAATAACCTATAAGCGAGCGTCTAAATCTGTCCATGATCATATGAATATCTTTATTTCTATTCTTCTTCAGCCATTCTTTAGACTCTTTTAGTTTACCTTGGACTTTCTTCCTACTGGATTTCCGTTTCACCCGAAATTTCCCTTGTTTGCTTTTCCCGCAATAGTGTGTAAAGCCTAGGAAATCAAAGGTCGCTGGTTTACTATTTCCCTTTTGTTTTGCATATTTCTCGGCAAACCGCCCGAAGGGAATAATTTTGGTTTTATCCTCGGCAATTTCCAAGTTAAATTTCTTTAATCTACATTTTAATGATTGGAAGAATTCCTGAGCTTCGCTCTGATATTGAAAACAGCACACAAAGTCATCTGCATACCTTACTATATATGCCTGCCCCTTGCATTGTTTCTTGACCTTTTTCTCAAACCATAAGTCGAGGACATAATGGAGATACACATTGGCTAATACCGGAGATATTACTCCACCTTGCGGTGTGCCATTGTCTGTTTTGTATTTCTTACCTTCCTCCATGTATCCACCTTTAAGAAACCTACCAATTATTCTTAATAGGTTGGGGTCAGCAATTCGCAGTTTTAAGAACTCCATCATCCATTTGTGGTCAACGTTGTCAAAGAATCCTTTAATATCGACATCAACTACATAATTTACTGATCTCTTTTCAATATAGAAGTTCAGTATTTTCAAAGCATCATGGCAACTACGGTTTGAACGAAACCCAAAGGAACAATCTAGAAAATCATTTTCAAAGATGGTATTTAGTATCTTTGTAATGCCTTTTTGAACAATCTTGTCTTCGTGTTCCGGTATTCCTAATGGTCTTTTCTTATTTGAATTGAGCTTCGGAATATACATTCTCCTTACTGGAACAGGACGATAACTTTTGCTTTTAAGCCTACTTACTAACTCCTCTATGTTTTCTTCTAAATTTTCACCGTATTTCTCTTTAGTTGTACCGTTAATCCCGGTTGCTTTCCTATTGGGTAGTTCATGATGACATTGAGCTAGTGCTTGCTTATTTAATAAATGTGCAAGTGATGTGAATTTCATTTTAGGATCAGATTTTGCTAATTCTGCTATCCTTAGTAGTTTTGTTTCCATTTAGTTATACCTACCTCTGTGTGTAGTAAATGTGTCCCTAGCAAGGGTGATAACTAGGTAGCAGCCTTTCCTCCATCGGCATTACCCAACTTCATTGGTACTACGCTGCTATCCGACTCCCTACATCGGCATTTGGTTTCCTTGCTTTTTATCGCTTGTACACCATACTCTTCTAAAAAAAAGAAAAGACCGGTAGGGTCTCCCAAGTTGCCGTATCATATCAATGTATAACGTGCCAAGGTCTATGACTCCAGAGAGGTTTTACCCTTCTAGCCTTTATCGAAAGATAAAATGTAGCTTTCTGCAGCGCTTAAAGCATCAGCCCTCTCGATTTACAATCATTATGGAGCTCAATCCCTTCAACCAGTTGGCTTTCGGCCCGCCACCTAACTGTCTACGCTTAAAGACTAAAGTTACCTTTAGTCCTCCAAGACTCGCTACGAGCGAATGGCTAGTTCTTACTCGACGGGAATCCCACCCGTTATATGATACGACCTAAGCTTGGCCGCACAAGCGCCCGATTATTGAAAATCGTCAACAATAATTTTAGCTAAATCGCTGCATATGCTATTGGACAAAAGCACACGTTACTTGAGTAAGATTCTATTATTGATTAATAACTTCACCATTACTGCTTACAGCTCTAACTTCTGGATGATATCCAATTCCAAGATAATATCGTTTATTTCCTTGTTTAATCATTTTTGTTTCTGTGAAATCTTTCATACCTTGCTTTGCTATTTCAATCTTTTGAATATCCTTATTATTTATTTCTCCATAAACCACATCAAAATCTTTTAGTAACTCACCTTGTTCATTATATTTTGTATAAGGTTGATAATAGATTGTATAATTTTCATTTTGATAATGCTCCCAACCATTAGGACCATCATTTTTCCAACCTTCTTTGTTATTACCTTTAATGAAAGCTACACCTAACACAGGTTCTTTTATATAACTGAATTCCTCCCCTTTTGCTTCTGTCGTATAGAGAACCACTGTAATATCATCAATTTTCTTAGTATGTATAACTTCGCTTACTTTATAGGGTATGTCATTATTAATCGCTTCTTGTAAAGTAGGATAATTGCAACCAGTTATTAGAAACATGAAACCTAAAATAATAGAAAAAACTATACTATTTCGCACTTCATCCCTCCTTATTATTAAATACAACAATACTACATATTGTATAAATTTATTGTAATTTTCTTTAACTAACCTGCACCGTTTGTTTAAGTATAAACCTTCACAATTTCTTCTACACTTTAAAAGGGTTGTTCAATAACTTTGTCCTTTGCAAAAAGAAAACTTCATATTATAAAATGCTCCAGTTAATAAAAATAGCGAAGAAAAACGACTTGACGTTTTTCTTCACTAGAAACCTTCACTTAGATATAGTCTACAGCTATATACTACTCATTAATGAACATGAAACTCTTTTAACTATTTTTCTCTTGGTTTAAGTTTTGCTCAGTTTCTGCTATTGCCATAGATATATCAGCATGTGGTTGATTTACTATTTCTCCATGTCCAACAGCAAGCAGGGATGGATTGTAACTCTGTATTTTTCGAGCACTTTTTAGAGCAATTTCCTTATTCCATGTTCCCTTGGCTGGGAATGGAAACGATTCTCTAATTTGACCAGCCACTGCCAGACCACCTATTGTTTGAAAAGCATCTCCTGCTATCAACGCATGATTACGAGTGTCTATAAAAGACATTGAACCTGGTGTATGTCCTGGTGTAAATAACGCTAGTAAGGAACCAATACGTTCTCCATCTTGAAGTAAAATGTCTGCTTTCGATGTGATTTTTTTAGGGAATATTCCACGAATTGGAGTTTTGGGTTCGTCTTCATTTAATGATAAGTCACCATTCATTAGTGGTGCTTCTCGGTGGGAAATATATACTGTACTATGGGAGATTAGTTGTTTCATTGTGTCTAAGCCGCCTATATGGTCATGATGAGCATGAGTCAATATAATATTGGTTATTGGTTTTCCTAAATCCTTTGCTACCCTAAGAATATTTTCAGCATGTTCTTCCATTGCTGTATCAATAAGAGTAAAGTATTCATTTTCTTCAACAAGATAACAATTAACAGATAAACCTTTCGAATTGTAAAATGTGATTTTATACATCATGTTTACTTGAGTAACTTGCATGAACCTCTCCCCCTGTATATATCAATAAGATGCTTACTGTCCTATATTTCTTCTTTTACTATTTAATTCCTTCTTTCTAACCTGCTTCATTTGTATAACAAGGAAATCAACAAAAATGTTTAACAGAACCAACTAAAAAAATGCCCTCATTTTTAATACAGGGTATGATCTAGAAGATTTGTCATTTTTTCAGTCCATATTTTCATCAGTTTTCATTGAGAGATGCGCTCAGATAAAAGTATGTAGTTATATACTATGCTGTAAGAGTCCAGTCAAATGGATAGATTCAGTTTTCATTTAACGTGAACAGTAAAGCCCATCCGAGCTGTTAGGCAGGATGGGCTTTATTTGGGTCTATATTTCAATTTTGCTTATCGAACATTCATGTCGGCTGGATGTGGACCTTTACGTCGATTACGGTTAAGTTGATTAATTTCGACCATTTCATCCGCCGTTAGTTCGAAATCAAAAACATGGAAGTTTTCTTCGATTCTTGATGGTGTAACTGATTTAGGAATGACAATCGTATTATTTTGTAAATGCCAGCGCAGCACAACTTGTGCTGGAGTTTTGCTGTGTGTGGCAGCAAGCTTTTGAATCACTTCATCCTGCAGCACTTCTCCTCCTTGATCAAGAGGGCTCCATGCTTCTACAAAAATATTATGTTTGGCACAGAATTCCTTTATTTCATTTTGTGCCAGGTACGGATGACACTCAATTTGGTTTAGAACTGGGACGACTTCACATTCTTTTATAAGACGCTCTAAATGTTCAATTTCAAAGTTACAAACACCGATCGCTTTCACACGACCATCATGGTAAAGCTTTTCTAATGCTTTATATGTATCGACATATTCATCATATTGCGGAGTCGGCCAGTGGATTAAATATAGATCAACATAATCAAGGCCTAATCTCTCTAAACTTTCATCAAAAGCACGCAATGTATTCTCATATCCTTGATCACTATTCCAAACCTTTGTTGTAATAAATAATTTCTCGCGTGGGACAGATGCTTGTTTAATTGCTTTTCCAACTCCCACTTCATTTTGGTAGATCATCGCTGTGTCAATCGATGTATAACCAACTTCAATCGCTTTTGCAACAGCAGAAGTTGCTTCATCATCGCCAACCTGCCAAACTCCAAATCCAAGCTGAGGCATTTTCAAGCCATTGTTTAAGGTAACAAAGTTCATTTTCCATTTCTCCTTTTATAAAAAATTGAAACAAGCTAACCATACTAATATCTAGATATTTTCATGATTTCATACAATCTTTGTTGAAAACTAAAAAAGATTGATCTAATAAGGTTAACTTGTTATTTACATAATTAGTTACATTATCTTGTAACGTGTACCGGTAAGGAAGCCTTTCGGACTAGTCCATAATAAGATAGAAAGGCTAAGAAGCTTGCTAAAAAGATAATGATGCCCATTGGGACAGCTGAATTTTCTCCAGCTAATCCTACAAGCGGAGCCGTTAATGAGCCGAGTATAAATGGCAATACACCTAATAGTGCAGAGGCGCTTCCGGCAATATGACCTTGTGTCTCCATTGCTAATGAAAAAGACGTTGTTGAAATAATAGCAATCGAAGATACGAAAAAGAAGACCGGAACGGCAAAAAGGAATAGCGGTGCTTTTAGAAAAATAGCTACTAGTAATAATACAGCAGAAGTGTTAGCGATAAGTAAACCGATCTTTAAGAAGGTTTTCTCTGAAATAATATCTGAAAGCCGGCCAACTGACTGGGTTCCTATGATTAAGGCAATCCCATTTACGCCAAATAATAAACTAAACCCTTGTGGTGATACACCATAAATATTTTGATAGACAAATGAAATACCAGATACGTAAGCAAAAATTCCGGCAATAATAAAAGCTTGAGTTAGGGCATAGCCTGCGAACTTACGATCTTTTAATAGAGTTCCAAAATTCTTCACTACCTGTGAAAAGTTGCTAGGAATACGTTTTTCCTGTGGCAATGATTCCTCTAGTTTCCATACCACCGTTAACAATAGCACCAGGCCAATACAAGTCAAGGCAATAAAAACCCAGGACCAATCGGCAAAAGCAAGAATACCAGCACCAGCTATTGGTGCTACAATAGGTCCAAGATTGCCTACTAACATCAATAATGCGAAAAACTTTGTAAGCTCCCTTCCACTATAAACATCTCGAACAATTGCTCTCGAAATAACAAGGCCGCCAGCTGCAGCAAACCCTTGAACAAAGCGAGAAGTAATGAAGAAATAAATATTTGGTGCGAATGCACATGTTAAAGATGCTAATATGTACAAGCTGAGAAAAATAAGCAATGGCTTACGTCGCCCTTGAACATCACTCATTGGCCCAATAATCAATTGCCCGAGTCCAAGTCCTAAAAGGCATGACGTTAAACTAATTTGTACGAGTGACGCATTCGTGTGATAATCTTCTACAATTGTCGGAAAGGAAGGCAAATACGTGTCAATTGTAAATGGGCCTAAAAGGCCAAGTGACCCTAATAGCAAAGCTAGTTGTAAACGTTTCACTCCTGTTAAATTTGTCAAGTTGTTCTCGCCTCTCTGTCAAAACAGACTTTTTCTATTAAACTACTTTTTCAGCTTACTTAAATCATAGCAAAATATGTAGTTTTTGAGATAAACCATAAATAATGGATGGTCCTGCTTCCAAATAAAAAACTAATGCCAGATAAAACTCCAGTTCTTGAATAAGCTTTCGACTTTAAAGATCGTTCCTAGTTGTATACCTCCGTTTCCCCATCACAAATGAAATAAATGGTTCATGATGAGACTGGTCAAACATTCATTTTCCACTTGCCAGTAAAACCACTAAAAAATGTATGTTCATGCATACAAATTAGCATATGACAAAACCGATCGTCAAATGATACACATCGCATAAGTAAAAAGTGATTTTAACAAATATCCGTAAAATTCGGACTTTCTTTTCATTTTCATTGCCCCTGCATTTTTTTCTTAACTCATCTTTAAATGCACGAAATTTAACCTTATTGTACGGAGATTTTCATTCATAACTCGACAAATTGAACAGATTGATAAAAATCATGTTTGATCATTTGTTTCATCACTAATATCGACACTATCAACAAATCACTATATGCCATCATAAAAGCGATTGCCCTTCCCCTATTGTCCTACTAATTTAAATGGGTTTTGAGGTTTGAACTAAGCCTTCATCCATCTTATCGCGTCACCCTCATTTGCATGCGAAAACTTTAAGTCAAAAGACAACGTGCTCAAGGTGATGATCATGCGCTAACGATTTCATGCATATGATCCTGTCATTCTAATCGAATCGTAAGAAATATCTTATCTCATGTAATGAAATCTGGAAAAATATGTTTTACTAAAATAAGTAGATAGAAGGTTAATCGTTCCTCTCTTTTGAAAAGTTGAGAGTCTATTAAAAATTTTTTTAAAAATTAACATAAGTAAACAACTTACCTCTTGTCGATGTGTTGTTATATATAAATATTAAATTTAGTAATAATTAAAAGTTAAAAGTAGTGAAAACAAGAAAATAACCTTGTATTCAATACATCTTGCAAAATATTTTAAAATCAGTAGATTTAAATAATAATTTTTTAGAATATTAATTTTGCATACCTCTGAATAATTATACATAAACATGTCGAGTTGAGTCATTCTTCTCTAGTAAGATACAATTGGAGCAATCAACAAAGGAGGAAATGACAAGATGAAAAATCAAATATCAATTATTGGGATGCCAATGGATTTAGGGCAGTCGAGACGTGGTGTAGATATGGGTCCTAGTGCGATTCGTTATGCTGGTGTTGTTGAGCGTTTAGAAAAGCTAGGTTATAAGATTCATGATAAAGGTGATATTGAGATTGGTAGACCTGGTATGGCTGAAGCGGAATCTGATACGAATTTGAAATTTTTGAAAGCGGTAACAGAAGCGAATACGAAGCTTGCTTCAGCTGTAAATGACATTGTAGAATCGGGTTCATTTCCGCTTGTTTTTGGTGGTGATCATAGTATTGCGATCGGTACACTTGCTGGAATCTCTAAGCATTATGACAACTTAGGTGTCATTTGGTATGATGCACATGGTGATTTGAATACGAGTGAAACCTCTCCTTCTGGTAACATTCACGGGATGCCTTTAGCCGTAAGCATAGGGATCGGCCACCCTGCATTAACAAATATTGCTGACTATTGTCCGAAAGTGAAACCAGAAAATATTGTCATTATTGGTGCTCGCTCTTTAGATGAAGGAGAAAGACTGCTGATCCGTGACAAAGGAATAAAGGTGTATACAATGCACGAAATTGACCGTCTCGGAATGACGAAGGTGATGGAAGAAGCGGTCAAATATTTAAAAGAAAAAACTGATGGCGTTCACCTCTCTCTTGATTTAGATGGACTTGATCCGAGTGATGCACCTGGTGTTGGTACACCTGTTTTAGGCGGGATTAGTTACCGAGAAAGCCACTTGGCGATGGAAATTCTTGAGGAATCAAAAATCATTACTTCTGCTGAATTTGTTGAGATTAATCCGATCTTGGATGAAAAAAATAAAACGGCTGAGGTAGCAGTTGCATTAATGGGTTCTCTTTTTGGTGAAAAGTTATTATAATAGAATTTTTCTATCTTAGTTTTTAACAGTCAAGGTCGCAGGGGTGCATGCTATGGAAAAGCCAGTACATAGACTGCTATTTAAATAACCTGGTCGTTATCAATTGAATGTTGAGCATCATGGCTAGATGACGGAATTACAACGTCCATTTTAGCTGGATATTATATGAGGAGCTTTAACAAAAACATTCAGATCTTACTTAATATGGTATGTGCCCTCACCCGACACAACACTGTTTTGAATTCCTATTTATCAGTGGTTCGATCATTTTCCCTTACCTTAATCTAAAGGAGAATTTTAATGAAAACAGCACACAATGAACAACATGAATTAAAAAGAAGTATGACATCGAGGCATTTATTCATGATTTCACTAGGAGGTGTGATCGGTACAGGCTTTTTCTTAGGTACCGGTTATACGATCAACCAAGCAGGCCCCACAGGTGCCATTCTTTCATTCTTAGTCGGCGGTTTTATCATGTTTTTGACGATGCTTTGTCTTGGTGAACTTTCTGTTGCGATGCCTGTTTCCGGATCCTTTCAGACCTATACGACAAAATTCATCGGACCTGCAACAGGGTTTGCCATCGGTTGGTTATATTGGTTAGGTTGGGCCGTAACAGTTGCACTGGAATTCTTATCAGCTGGACAATTGATGCAGCGTTGGTTCCCTGAATCGCCAATTTGGATGTGGTGTGCCATCTTTGCCATTGCCTTATTTTTATTAAATGCCCTTTCTGCCAAAGCTTTTGGTGAAGCAGAATTTTGGTTTTCTAGTATTAAAGTGCTTGCAATCGTCATGTTTATCATTCTTGGCGGCGCTGCAATGTTCGGATTCATTGATTTGAAAAATGGACAAGAAGCACCGTTTTTTTCAAATTTCTTTGCTGAAGGTCTTCTCCCTAACGGAATAACAGCTTTATTAATTACGATGATTACCGTCAACTTTTCTTTCCAAGGAACTGAGTTGATTGGGATCGCAGCAGGTGAAAGTGAAAATCCGGAAAAAACGATTCCAAGATCGATTAAACAAACCGTTTGGCGGACCCTTTTCTTTTTCGTATTAGCCATCTTTGTTTTAGCTGGACTTATTCCAAGAGAACAGGCAGGCGTTGTTGAAAGTCCGTTCGTTGTTGTTTTTGACAGCATTGGGATACCGTATGCAGCAGATATTATGAACTTCGTTATTTTAACTGCCCTGCTATCTGTAGGTAATTCAGGCCTTTATGCAGCAACTCGTATGCTTTATTCTCTTTCAAAAGAAGGAATGGCAAGCCCATCTTTAGCAAAAGTCAATAAAAGAGGAGTTCCAATGAATGCCCTCTTGATCACACTCGGTATCTCAGGATTGTCGCTCTTAACCAGTGTAGTAGCTGCCGAAACTGTTTTCGTCTGGTTGCTTTCCATTGCAGGACTTGGAGCGCAAATTGGCTGGATTGCGATCTCAGCTTCACAATTAGCCTTCCGAAGAAAATATATTCGCAATGGCGGTAAAATTGAGGATCTAAAATTTAAAACACCGCTTTATCCATTTCTGCCATTGTTAGCATTAGTCTTGAATAGTATCGTCATGATCAGCTTAGCATTTGATTCTGAGCAAAGAATTGCTCTTTACTGTGGTATTCCATTTATGTTGAGTTGCTACGTCATCTATCACGTCAAGATAAAGAAAAAAATGAAACCAGATAATCTGCAACAAGAACTACAATTAAAATCAGAACAAAAAATGATCATTTAAAGCGAGACTTATCGGACTTTTACGGGAAGTTCCCCCCTTCGCTTCTTGTATAACTTAAGCTTAGAGGTGGGGTATTACTTCCTGTTAAAAAACGAGGGCACTGAAAAAATTATAAGGCATGATAAAGTTCCATTGAACGCACTTTATCATGCCTTTTTACTTTATAATTGGCTGCCGTCGTAAACGATGTTGCTAATGTAAAATAGGGCACAATCAACCTTAAGATCCGTTTTAGCCAACTTTTCTGTCTTTAGGCATCTTGTTTTATATATTTAGAAATTTAATCGTTTTTTTCACAATCGACTCCATTTACTCTTTTTCCCTCCTATTCTTTATTAGGCATAGAAAAAGGCGCAATTCATTTGCAGAATTGTGCCCATCTCATAGTAAACTAAAATGACTGTTTGCACCAAACTACTATTTTCTCAATTTATCTTTATACAATCTAAATTTATCTTTCCAACCATCCAATTCACTGATAAACATTTCTAATCGCTGAGCTGATAACATCCGCTGTTTTTCTGTTTCTTTCGGATTAGGCCCTCCCATGACAGAACGAACAAGAATAAAATGATAAGGATCAATCGCCTTTTTATAATGTTCCTCAGTTAATGGTAATGCAAGATTAAAGCTTTTTTTCGCAATATCCTTGATTAGCTCCACATTTCCATCATTCAAGGTTCTCCCGTTATCAACTAACATTTTTACATACATATGAACAAGCTGATGTGATTGACGAAACGAAAGCTTGTATTCTCTTACAAGAACGTCTGCTAATTCAGTGACAGTAGAGAACCCGTCTTGACAACGTTTTAATAATTTATCTTTATTGATCATCATATTCCTGAGAATTTCCATTAATAACTCGACAATTTTAACAGATTGAGAAAAACCATGTTCGATCATTGGCTGAATATCATCACCAATATCGACAATATCACCGAAAGGCACACTATGAGTCATCATAAATGCAGATTGCAATTCCCCTATCGTTCTACTAATCATGGATCGGGTATGTTCGAGTGATGAAGGATTACGTTTTTGCGGCATGATGCTTGAGGTTTGGACTAAGCTTTCATCCAATCTTATCGCATCAACCTCATTTGTTGCCAAAAACATTAAGTCGTAGACAAAACGAGACAATGTACTTAAGGTGATGGATAATGTGCTGACGATTTCAAGCATATAATCTGCCGCACTAATCGAATCGTAGGAATTATCTAGAGGCTGATCAAAGGCTAATTTTTTGGAGATAAAATGGCGGTCTATTGGAAAGCCTGTCGTCCCTAAAGCTGCAGCTCCCATTGGAGATTGGTTGATTCGGTTAAGTAAACCAAATCCTCGATCGAGATCTCTTTCTAGGTGTTTGTCAATGGCAAGAAGATAATGAGCAAATGTCGTCGGTTGCGCTTGCTGGTTATGTGTATATGCCGGCATGACTGTCAGTTCATGCTCCTTCGCAAGCTGAAGAAGTTGTTTTTTCAAGTCGGTAAGCAGACCCATCCAATGGACAAGCTGTTCACGCCATAACATCCGGTACATCGTTGCATCCATATCGTTTCGACTAAATGCGATATGCATATTCCCAACTAATTCATCACCAATTTCCTTTTTTAACTCCGCTTCTATCATAAAAAATAAATCTTCATATGCGGGGTTATACTCTTTTTGGAACCCTTTCACTAATAGCTGTTGATTGGCTTGGATGATTTTTTTCGCATCATGCTCCTGTAAAATGTTTGTATGTGCCAGCATAGCGGCATGAGCAATATTAATTTCTAACATAAATGTTTGAAAATGTGTTTTTGTAAAATTGTAGCCAGGCTCAAGAATATGATTAATATAAATACGAGATCGATTGGAAGACATGTTTCTTGTTCACTCCAGTCCAAATGTTTCTTATGTATTTATATTCTTTCACTCCTTTTCTTGAGCTTGTAAACCGTTTCTTCCAGAAAAAGGAGCATCTGTTTTGTTAACGGGTGCGGTTATGAAGTAGAAAAATAAAATTAGCAATATAATTTGAAATCCAATTTGCATATTAATTAGCAACAGTATGCTGTCCAGCAGACAATCTCCAAAATATGTACTAAAAATGGGTGTTAAGTGGACGACTAAATTTATGCCTTAAGAATTTGCATTAATTGAATAACAAAGGATAGTAATCGTTACTTAAACGAATATGTAGTTGAGTGCCAATGCTTAGAACTTATTTTTCGATAACCTATCCAACCTAATTTTTGAAGTTCTTTCGCAATCATCATATTAAAAAATCCGTGCCCAACTAATACTGCGACATCATTTTCTTTTGCATTTACCACTAAACGTTTCGATGCTTTTTTTGCTCTGTTTTTTGCATCGTTTAAAGATTCGCAACCACTTGAATAGCCGCTAAACCACAAGCATCTCAAAAATACTGCCCAAGTATTTGGGTTTAGCTTTACTCCCCATAATTTTGTTGGAGGGATAGGAAACTCTATTTCACGAAACAATGGGTCTGAAATTGTTTTTATGTTTGGATTTAAATATCTTGCAGAATCGATAGACCTTTTTAAATCGCTTGTAATTACAACCTTCGCATTTGAAATCGTTTTAATCGTTTCTGGTGGGTATGAATTCTCTTCATAAACCCCATTGCAATCATAGTTTTCAATCCAATCTTTAAACTCTTTACATGTTATAGGATTATTTACAGTCCACAGAGATTTACCGTGTCTGATTAGCGAAATTTCCATAATAAACTCCTATTTTATTAATTTAAAACCTCTATTTTTAGTATAATTTTACCATCAATTTATCTATTACATATGCAGTTTTTGAAAATTTAAATAAAAAAGCAATGGGAGTATAAATTCCATTGCTTTTTCTATTGCTAATTTTATGGGTTGCGAATTAAAGTTTTCTACTCGAAAACCGCACTCGTTACTGTTTTGTACCCTTGTTTTCCAAGTGATGAAATCAGAATGAGCTAATCGTTAAAAAAGCACACTGTTTCCAGTGTGCTCTAGTGTCATATGTAATACTTAAATTGATGGAGCTTCCATTCCCATTTGGCTCCATTCTTCTCTTGATGGTCCATACACTCCTGGCACCTGCAGTCCTGCTTGGCGCATAAGAATCGTCATTTGACCGCGATGATGAATAATATGCTTGATAAGCAGTGAAAGGGTTACAGCTTTTGGCATCTCTCTTCCAAACACATTTTGCATTTCACTTAAAGATTGATCTGTCCACTGTTGTTTCACAGCATCACTTGTGTCGGCACTTACACTACGAAAGGTCTCAGCGATTTCCCTAGCTGAAGCTGGGATTGTGGCTGGGTCTTTCAACTCTTTCACCTTTATGCCAAACTCCACAAGCATTCCAGGTGTACTCGATACAATATGCCATGCAATGGCACCTAACGTACGATCCTCAGACGAAACCTTTTGCTCTAGAGAAGCATCTGTCAGTGCATCCAAAATCTTTTGCGTTGAAGCTGCTTCTTGATTCCATTCTTCGATAAATTCGGCTATAGTCGTGTACATTTTTTCTCCTCCGATTTTCATGTTTTTGATTTTATATTTCCAAAGCATAGTATACCATTTTCAACCAAAATCATGAAATTCTAAGAAATAGTAAATTTATAGCAGCCATATTGAAAACTACGTATTCCAACTACAAATGGGAGTTTGCCCTTTTATTTAACTAAAAAATCCTGGCACACAAAGAAAAAAGACACTTTTCAAAGTGTCTTTTTTTCAGGTGGTATGTGGTTAACATTTATTACCGTAGAACGACGCGCCAATGATAATTAACAAGATAAACAACACGACGATGAGCACAAAAGTATCTCGATACGGAGGGCAATGGTCATAAGCAGGTGCAGCATAACTGTAAGGCATCATAGGCTGGTGAGGAACATTTGCACCACCAACATGTGGAAAGTTTGCTCCTGCAACATTTGGATAGTTTTCGTTTCTGAACATATAAACATCTTCCTTTCTTTTGTAAAAAGCTAAGACACAATAGTATATACGTTTAGACAAATTTGGAGCCCGTCTAGTGATAAGAACTCTCCAATAAAAAGCCTAATTTTAGGCCCATTTTTATGGGGAGATGTAAGTGCGTACTTTTGTATTCAAAGATTGATGAAGAGATTACCCATGTTCAGCACTATCTGATTGGTGAGAATCTGATTTGTGTAAGAATATTGGACTTGGTTAGGATTAGTGCGGGGATTGTTGAGCAGATGGAGCAGCTATATCATTACTATAGTAACTTGTTTCCGTACAATAAATAACAGACCTCTTCAAAACTTTATATGAGGAGGTCTTTTAAAAGAGTTATTAAAGTTCCAAAAGGTACTTCATCCTAAGCTCTTCTGATGTTCAAAACATATAATTTCCCTTTTAACTTCTTATTGGATAGACAGTATGACTTTATCTTTTCTGAAACCTTTTATCACACACAACATTTTGCCAGTTGATGTTTGTTTATAGGCTCTCCCTCTAAATAGCTCTATGTTCATCTGTTTCACTTCAATAAAAGAAGAAAATGACTACATAAATCATTATCTATGATAAAACAAGGAAATACTGTGTGTTCTTAATTGTCTCAACTTGATTACCATGTACTTGTTCTGTGTAGTCAATCCACTTATAATTCTTTATTCTGCTGTCTAATTTTTCGTTTATTTCATCTTCAATTTCGTGCATCAATTTCACTATTTCATCTAACTGCATATTAAAGCGATTGGCTGCCTGAAGGTGGGGTAATTGTTCTTTGAGAAGGGTTAAAAATTGCTTCTTCGTTTCGGATTGCTGTGCTAAACTATCTTCAATACCTTCAATAAATTGATAAAGCTTTCTTTTCTTCCTTGGTAGAGAAGCCACAATATCCCTCGCAAAAATCTCCATCATTTTCTCATTCATAACAAACGACCATCTTTCCCTTAGTGTTCAAAATCATTTATACTCATGTTTTGGCTGGCCTTTCTAAATCTTCAAAGGCATTCTTACTATAAATCAAACAGGAACTTGTAAGCACGACACTCACGATGTTCCTGTCGTTCCAATGCTTACCAGCTAGATTTTTTAACTCCAGGGATCTGCCCCTTATGTGCTAATTCACGAAAAGTGATACGAGACATCTTAAACTTTCTTAAGTAGCCTCTAGGTCTCCCAGTAACTTGGCAACGGTTATGAAGCCTAGAAGGTGCTGAGTCACGAGGAAGCTTACTTAATGCAGCATAATCTCCCTTTTCTTTTAGTTCTCTTCTTAAATCTGCATATTTTTCTACCATTTTTTGTCTTTTGAGCTCTTTTGCAACTTTGGATTTCTTTGCCACTTATGTTTGCCTCCTAAATGTTCTTAAATAATCATAACGCTTACGATTTAAAGATCAGACTCTTTAAAGTTAAAAGACGATGTTAACTCCCTTTATCAACTATCTAGATTAACAAATAGTTAACTTGGATATTAAGTGAATGGATTATTTCTTTTCTTTCATATTATATTTTTGAAGGAAGCGATCCACTCTTCCGCCTTTATCTGCAAATTTCTGCTTTCCTGTGTAAAACGGGTGCGTATCAGAGCTGATCTCTACCTTAATTAGTGGATACGTATTTCCGTCTTCCCATACGATGGTTTCATTCGATTTTTTGGTAGAACCCGTTAAGAACTTATAGCCACTGTTTATGTCCATAAATACTACTTTCCCATAGTTTGGATGTATGTTTGGTTTCATGCTATCACCTCAGGATAAAATTTTTCTTATTAATGATAATCGAAATCATTACGTTTTGCAAGTAAATAACTTACCTCTAAAAGAGATATCATGAAATCAGTTATGGTGCATAATGATTCCCTATTCGAATTCTGAGTCAATTTTAGGCTGCATAATTTTTTGCAGGCTCTTTTTAGGTATATTTAATGAACCTCTTAAACAGCACCTTTAGTGAAACAGTGTGATACTTATTGATACTAATTATAAGGAGCTGACAATCTTATGGGCGGCTGTTCTAGCTCCCGATATATTTCGAGCTGTAGGTCCTACTTCTAATTCTGCAAGAGCTCCTACTACATAAAGATTTTCCCCCCATTCTAGGTTTTTCGAGACAATTGGGAAACCACATTTAGAACATAAAAGCTTTTCATTTTTGATAACTGGCTGAAGCCAGGTTAGATATTCCATATTTGATTCAAACCCAGTAGCAAGAAGAATTTGTGAAGTCTCTATCTTTTCTACAGAATTTTTTAGGTTCAATTGGAGTGATGATTCGTCATAGTTTGAACATCTTTCAATTTCTCCTTTTATTACTTTTAGTTTATTTTTCTGGATTAATCGAGATAACTCCAGTGAAAGCTCTTTGGGAAAAGATCCCCGATACCTTGCAATAGTAATCGTTCTTCTTCTAATGTTATAATCTTTGATTTTAGAGAAGGAGTTCATCTTTTTAGGTCCAAGCCATCCTGGATCACTATCAAAATCGTGGACACGAAAAGGGTGTCTTGTTATTAACACCACCTGCTCGTGTTTTTTGCTAAGCTTTATAGAAAGATGGGCAGCGGTAATGCCAGCTCCTACAATTACCAAAGGTTTATTTCCATCAAATGTTTCAGGCACTTCCTTTTCAAAAATATGGCAGATGAGATGAGGATGAATTTCCTTTACTTCCTTTGACCAAGTTGGGTAGTTTAATGCCTCTGTGAATCCAGATGCAATTGCAACATTTTTAGTATTAAACCAAGAGTTTTCTTCGGTTTTAATCCACCACCCGTTAGCTTTTCTTTCTAAATTAGAAACTCTTCCTATATGCCATGATCGTTTCAGGTCAATTTCACGAAAGATAGAATCACAATGTTCATGAAAGAGTGAAAGTGAAGGCCTTTTATAGTAACCGTAAAAAGACTGAGAGAAGTTTGCTTTTCGGGCAAACTTTTGCAGGCTAAACGGTGCTAAATCAAGATGGTGAACAGATGGAGACCGTAAAAATTTCATTTCAATCCTTTCTGTATTTCGTTTCCACTGTGAAATTGGTTCTTCATACGGATCAATGATCATAAGATTATCAGCAGAAACCTTTCCACTTTTAATCAATGAAACAGCAAGAGTACATCCTTGAATGCCTCCGCCAATGATAATCCAATCGTACACGTCTATCAGCTCTTTTCTTTAATGGAGTTTAAAAAAGCACTCATGTTATTCATGAATGCTTCAATATTACTTATTTTGTTTCCCTATGAAGGGTTTTTCTTTTTAAACGAAGTGAATATTTCATTCATTCTAAACGGTCTGGGTTATTTCGTTTGTTTTTTGTTGTGATAGAATTACGATCTCCAGTTTCAGTACAAGCTATCGTAATTTTCACACGCATTTATAGTTACTCCTTATGTTTAAATCGTAACAATTACTATTAATAAATAAATAGTAATTGTTAATAGTAGAATTGTCAACTTAAAACGTAAAGATTACGTTTTAATAATCGATTAAGGAAAGATCCTATATATAATAGGGAAAAATCGTCAAAAAAAGAGCTATGTCGAATATGTGGTTGTTTTTTAAAGTAGTTTTCCCTTTGTCCTCATACATATAGAACTCAGGCTGTTTAATTTACTTTTTTATTTACTGTTTACTTGTCAGGGGTCAGTTCAGGATTGTACTGCTCCTAATTTTAGGTCGTTTATTCAAAACAATTTGTTAGAATAAAATCATCTACTCACTCTACTATTATCTTCTTATTTTAAGTCTTTCCGTATTTCCCTCACTACATGAGATATCTCGGGAATAATCATCTTTTCCATAGCTAATTTAACCGCCCCTCTAGAACCTGGCATAGAAAAAATAGCTGTATCATTGTATACGCCTGCAATAGATCTACTTAAAATTGCTGCAGATCCAATATCCTCTAAATAGCTCAGCATACGGAAAATCTCACCAAACCCTGTAATCTGCTTTTCTACTAAACTTTGAACAACCTCAATGGTAACATCACGTTTTGCTATACCTGTTCCACCATTTAACAGGATGACATCTATTTCTTTGTCTAAACATCCGGTCTTTATAGCTTCATAAATGACCTCATAATCATCAGTTACAATTTGATAATCCTGTACAGAATGTGAGGAATCTTGCAACATATTTATAATTAAGCTCCCACTTTTATCTGTCTCCTTCGAACGTGTGTCACTGACTGTAATGACTTTGCAATTCACCCTTTTAGGTGCTTCTTTCTTATGTTGACTAACACTCATTAATGATCCTCTTTTCCTATTTTTTTGACATTACTTAATAAACTTAAATAGAAATTGACTTATAAGTTAATCAAATTCCTTAAACTTTTTGCTACTAGAATATGATTTTTCGCAGTCCTCGTCGAGATAGATCCGACTCCCGGTTGCTCTATCCTGACAGTTATACTTCCCTATATACGACAAACCTTTTTGATCTAAATGAGCTAAGACCAACTGGCAAACTCGTCTCCCTGCTTTTAACTCAATTGGTATACGATTTGCATTGTATAACTCTAATGTTAAATGCCCCTTAAACCCTGGATCAACCCATCCAGCATTTTGAATAAATAAACCCAACCTTCCAATGGAGCTCCTTCCTTCAACAAAGGCAGTCATATCATTGGGTAGATTAATATATTCAATTGTTGTGCCTAGTACAAAACCTTGGGGAGGAATGATAATCGTTTCTTGGTAAACTTCTTTATAACTAGCTGGTTTTTCTAGTGAAATAAAAGGTGTTGAATACTCATCCATTATCATGAAATGGTTCCCGATCCGTAAATCAATTGATGCAGGTTGAACTTGGGATGACGTAAGCGGTTCAATCATAAGTTCTTGCTCTTTTATTTTGTTTAGGATTGTTTTACTGGAAAGAATCACAAGCTGTACCTCCCGATTCATCTTTTATATAACTAAGTGAATTCTATCTATAAGCTTTCCTAACGAATTATTCTCCTCATTTTTCTATACAAAATTTCTACTAATTTTTGACTAAGTAAACCAATAAATAAAATGATAACTAAAAGTAAACTAATAGTAGCACCTGGTGGAGTTCCTAACCCATAGGAGGAGACTAGTCCCAAGAAAATACTAAAAGAAGCAATTAGAATAGCAGTCACAATAACCACTTTAAAACCTTTTCCAAACCTTATGGCAAAAGCAGCCGGCAAAATTAATAAAGCAGATACTAAAAGAACTCCTATTGCTGGGATAATAACTGAAATAGCTAAACCAACCAACATACTAAATGATAGGGATAATAAATTTGTGTTAATGCCACTTGTAAAGGCAGAATCTTCATCAAATGTCATCAAATATAAAAGTCTCCTTAAAAAAAAGAAGTATAGTAGTATAATTGCTGTTACCCCTGCTAACACAAAAAGCTGTTCTGTGCTAATAGTTACAATGGAACCAAATAAATACTGCTCGATACTAGGTGTCATCCCACCCTCACTTATACTTAACATAACTAAAGCAAAAGATAGTCCGGCGGCCATTAGAATGGCAATCGAAACCTCTGAATAGGTTTTATATGCCCGCCTCATATATTCAACTCCTACTGCCCCTGCTATAACGACAAGAATGCTTGATAAGGTAATATCTTTATGAATAAAAAAACCAATAGCTACTCCTGCCAAAGAAATATGAGATAGCGTATCTGCCATTAAGGCTTGTCTTCTTAAGACAAGGAATACTCCTAGCAAAGGGGCAATAATGGCAATTAATCCACCTGCCCAAAATGCTCGCTGCATGAATTCCAAGTTAAACATTTCCAACCACCTTGTTCCCCCTTCTCTAAACGGAGAATTTTATCTAAGTATTTCTGTACTTCATCCTGTTCATGGGTGACCATCACCACAGTTTTATTGTGTTTTTTAACTTGATGGTACATAAATTTATAAAAGCCTCTTCTACTCTCTGTATCCATGCCCGTTGTCGGTTCATCTAACACTAAAAGATCAGGGTCGGAAGCGAGAACTCTCGCAATCATTAGTTTCTGTTTTTGACCACCGGATAAGGCACCAATTTTATGAAATCGAAAGTCCCACATCCCAACCATCTTTAAGGCATTTTCTATTTTTTGTTTATCATCATGGTCTAATTTTTTTAACCATTTCCCTTTTTTATATCTCCCGGACCGTACCAATTCTAGAACTGTACTTGGGAAACCTGTATTAAAAGAAGCAATTTGTTGCGGCACATAACCAATTGTAAGAGATTTTCCTTCTGCATTCCTTTTACTTACAGTAACAAAACCTTCCCAAGGCTTTAGCAACCCCAGCATAATACGAAGCATTGTTGATTTAGACGCACCATTTGGGCCCGTAACCCCCACAAACTCTCCACTTTTTATCTCAAAGGATACTCCGTTTAATGAAGGAGTATGTGTATAACCAAATACGATATTTTGCATAGAAACGAGTTTCAATTTTCCACTCCTCTCCCTAGAAATAAGTACGCCTTACTATAAGACGCACTTATAATGGACATTTAAGCCTAGATCAATTATTTTACAAGTGATTTCTCAAGGGATTTTAAGTTATTCTTCATGACTTCAATATAACTTAGACCTTCCTCTTGATCTTCCTTACTTAAACCTTCTATTGTATTTAATATCTCAGTCTCAGCTCCCAATTCAGCAGCTAGTGTTATAGCAACTTTAGGGGAAGTTGTCTCCTCAAAGTAAATCACATTAATATGATGCTCTTTAGCAAATTCCTTAAGTTCAGCAAGTTTAGACGGACTTGGTTCTTCTGATGGAGATAACCCTGCAATCGGGATTTGAATAAGACCATACTCTTTTGCTAAATATCCAAAAGCAGCATGCTGTGTAATGATTTCCTTACTCGAAACATGTTGTAACGTTTTCCTGAAAAGTTCGTCTAGATCTTTTAATTTTTGAATATATTCTTGACTATTGCTTTCATAATCGTCCTTGTTTTTGGGATCTTGTTTTACAATGGCCTCTGTAATTGTTTGTACCTCTTGTTGAGCAAGCACAGGACTTAACCATACATGTGGATCTAACTGCTCATTCCCTTCTTCATGAACTTCTCCCTCATCAAGATGGTCTGTTTCTACGTCATCGTGGTCGCCTTCTTCCTCATGGTGATCGTGTTCGTCTCCTTTCATTAGAGGAATCCCCTTACTCGCTTCTACAAACTGTGGTTGTTCTTTCCCTAAACTTTCTTTGATAGAGGAAATCCATGTTTCCATAAAGTCACTGTTATAAATGAGAACATCTGCTTTTTGGATCATTGCCATATCTTTAGGAGTAGGCTCCCAATCATGTGGTTCGATATTGGAAGGAATTAAGAGATCCACTTGAGCATTTTCATTTGTAATGTTTTTAGTAAATTCATACATAGGATAAAAAGTTGTAACAATATGTAGTTGATTTTCGGTACTTTCCTTCTGATTTGATCCAACATCTTCTTTATTGCTACATCCTGCTATGACTATAAAACAAGCCAGAACCATTACCAATATTGCTCTTACTTTAGGTTGATTCATTTTTTCTCCTCTTCTCTATTAAACTAACAATTGTACACAATCATCAAATCGTAACTATTACGATTTGTATTTGACCATAGATAACTTATCACTTTTTTCAAGAAAGAACAAGTATATTTCTAGAAATAGATAAAAATTGAAACCCACCGATAAACGATGGGTTTCAATAGTAAAGAACAATTGAGGAATCACCTGGTTTAATAAGTAATTTTAAAAAATCCCCTGCGAAAACTCTTGAAACATCTCTTCGTTCAAATCTTTACCGATAAATACAAATATAGATTGTCTCTCGTCATTTTTCCCCATTTTTGTATAACGTACAAGCTTGTCTGCAAACTGAACATGTGTAAGTGTTGAATCACCTGTTAATTGTACAAGACCCTTCGCACGGATAACATCATTCGGTAGATTGATTAACCAGTTGGTTAATGTACGTTTATCTATCACTGGTACTTGTTCAATTTTCACCGTCTTAATAGTCCCGTGATGTGGTTCGTGATGCTGGTGATCTCCATGGTGATTATTTTTGAGTTGAAAGTCTATTTGTCCTATGCGTTTTTTTCGTAGCATCTCAAAATCAACATCACCATAAGAAGTCATCAATACGGGTACTTCATCCTTTTTTAAGGAGTCAACTTTTCTGTTGATTTTTGCAAGTTTTTGATCATTCACACAGTCTATTTTATTTAGTAGAACAATAGATGAATGCAGTACCTGCTCTTTCATTAAAGTTCGAATTTCTTTTGTACTATCAAAGATACTTAAATATTCTAGAAAGTGACTGGCATCTACTACTCCAATCACCGATTCCAAATCAAATACTTGTTGCATATGACCGTTAGTAAACACTTCAGCTATCTCAAGTGGATGGGCTACTCCTGTTCCTTCTATTAATAAAACTTCAATAGGCTCCTTTTCGTGCTGAACAGCTAGCGCCTTAAGTGTTTGATGTAAATCATTCTGAATCGTACAACAAATGCAACCATTTAAAAGCTCGGTTAATTGTTGATCCTTAAACAAATGTGCCTCGACATTGACTGCCCCTAATTCATTTAATATGATGGCAACTTTCTTATTTTCACTTTTGTATTGTTCTATCATCTTTAACAATACAGTTGTTTTCCCACTTCCTAAGAAACCATTTAAAATAAAAACCGGTATTTTCCTCATTTTCTTATCTCCCCTCAAACTAAATATTCGTAATCATTACGATTTAACCGATGCACTAGTTCATGTGTATGTTTTAGAAAATAGACTATTCATCAAAATTCAAAAATATTGATTAAGTATATATCCGTTACTTTATGTTATAGAATACCTAACTTGTAGAAAACTTCTATTCACTTTATACTAATAAATCGTAACGATTACTTTTTATATGATTCAAATCAGTTACTTTACAACATCTTACAAAATCGTTTCTTGTTATGATTAAATTTATGAAAGGATGATAATAATGCCAATCGTTGAAATAAATATTTTATCAGGTTTCCTTGGCTCAGGAAAAACAACTCTTCTTCAAAAAATTCTAGAAAAAGAACAAAGAAAAGGAAAAAATGTAGCTGTCGTTATGAATGAAATGGGTCAAATTTCTATTGATTCAGATTCTGTTCCTAAAGACATGCCTTTAAAAGAACTTCTAAATGGATGTGTGTGCTGTACACTGTCGGATAAACTCGAAGTTCAGATATCTGAACTTTTAAGTCAGTATGATCTAGATGTGATCTATATTGAAACTACGGGGGTTGCTCATCCGGTTGAAGTGTTGGACACTTGTTTATCACCTCTTTTAGCTAAAAAAGTGAGAATTCACTCCATTATCACTCTTTTAGACGCTGTTTGTTGGATGGAACGTAAAAAACTAAAAATACCCCTTCAAAAGCTAATTGCTGAACAAGTAAAACATGCGGATCTTATCGTATTAAATAAGATTGATTGTATATCAAAGAAAAGCCAAAAGAGTATCGAAGAGGAGTTACGTAGTATTAATCCTACAGGTAAAGTGATTCCGGCAGAATTCGCTAACATCGATATTAATACAGTTATAAGTCTGCAAACAAAAGAAAGAGGCGAATATGAGAAAGTGCACGCTATCCAACATCTACATATGAAAACATACGTTCATACTTTCTTACACCCTATTAGTGAGAAGCTATTTGAAGAATTCTTAAGGACAATGCCGGATACAATCTATCGCATTAAAGGATATATCCGATTTATTGGCATTCCAGACACATTTCTTTTTCAATATGCTTATGGGATGCCATTTCAAACAAAATCAGGATTAAAGATGAAAAATACACTTGTGTTTATCGGTGATAATTTAGATCATAACAAACTTCAGAAAACGCTGTGTAACATAGAGAAAAATAGCATGCAATTAGGTCATTAGTAACATTTGCATCCTTTCTATTTGCATTTAGCTTTAAAAAGAGATATTATTAAAATACAAATCGTAATCATTACGTTTTATTCATCCCCACACTGTTTGATACGAAAGGAGAAAAAATTTGGCAAAAAAATCAAAGGTAGCTAAAGAAAAACAACGCCAAGAAATGGTTGAAAAATATGCAGTGCTACGAAAGGAATTAAAAGCAAAAGGTGACTATGATGCACTGCGGAAGTTACCGAGAGATTCCTCCCCTACTCGTTTGCATAATCGTTGTGAAATTTCAGGAAGACCTAGAGGATATTTAAGAAAGTTTAAAATGTCTAGAATTGCCTTTCGAGAGTTAGCACATAAAGGGCAGCTTCCAGGCATTAAAAAATCAAGTTGGTAAACCGTCAGCAATCGAAAATTTTCCGACTGGAGATTGTTCTTTATCATAAAAATGAATTTTATATCGTTTGAAAATAAAATACACATAATTATAAGTTTCAAATCGTAATTATTACGTTTTAACTTGGAGGTAAAACACACATGGCGACATGGAATTTAAGTAATACGAAGCATCATATTCTCATCTGCAACGGCAGCAGTTGCAACCGGGTCGGAGCTGAGGAACTCACACAATCAATCCGAAAAGAAATCTCAAGAAGAGAGCTAGACGATATGATTCACACAACGCGCACACGGTGTAATGGAAGATGCCATGATAAGTGCGTTGTCATCAACTATCCGAAAGGCACATGGTATAAGGATTTAAAACCTGAGGATGCCCCCCTTTTTGTTGATTCGCTTCTTGCCAATGAAGATTACACAGAAAAAGTAAGCCATTCATTTCATGGCCAAGGCTTCGATCGTTCACCTGAAGTCATTACGGGGGTTTTTAAAGATAAAGAAAAAGTAAACAAAGTATCAAAAATACTCTAAATGGAGAGAAAACATGACTTTAATTAAACCTAATAAAATTCCTGTCACTATTTTAACTGGATATTTAGGAGCTGGGAAAACCACGCTTTTAAATCGAATACTAACAGAAAAACATCATCAAAAGATTGCGGTCATTGTCAATGAGTATGGAGAAGTTGGGATCGATAATCAGCTCGTCGTTGATGCTGACGAGGAAATTTTGGAAATGAATAATGGTTGTATCTGCTGCACAGTTCGAGGAGATTTAATCCGTATTTTGCGCACCCTTGTATTTTCAATGAATCAAGGTAAAGTTAAATTTGACCGAGTCTTAATTGAAACAACAGGTCTCGCTGATCCGGCACCTGTTGCCCAGACATTTTTTATGGATGAGTTACTTTCAGAAAAATTTAATGTAGATAGTATTATTACCGTAGTAGACAGTAAACATATCACTAGGCACCTTGATGGTCATGATGAGGCACAAGAGCAAATTGCTTTTGCTGATGTCATTATTTTAAATAAAACAGATTTAGTTTCTGAGAACGGCCTGAACTCTTTGGAGAAAAGAATAACAAATATGAACCCGGCGGCTAAGAGGATTCATGCACAAAATTGTAATATTAATTTAAGAGATATATTAGGTATTAATACGTTTGATGTTAATCGCAAACTTGAAATTGACCCCCACTTTCTAGAAGATCATCACCATCACGATCATGATGATAAGGTGTCTTCTATTGCTTTTCGAGAAGAGAAACCTCTTGATTTAGAAAAAGTTGATCATTGGATGGATTACCTTGTTCGGGAAAAAGGGGAAGATTTATTGCGTTACAAAGGCATTCTTCATATTAAAGGGATGGAACATCGAATCGTATTTCAGGGACTTCATATGTTGTTTTCAGGAAACCCAGATCGGAAATGGAAAGAAAATGAAACAAGATTAAGTGAACTTGTTTTTATTGGTAAGGACTTAAATAAAGAGGAGTTGGAGCAACAATTTAAAAATTGTATAGCAAACTAACCCTCTCAACTAATTATTTCGTTTTCAACCACATGAGAAAAACGAATTAAGATACTAAAAAATCATTATGAAGTACTCTAGTTGAGCTATTGTATCTTAATGAAGGCGGAGGTCTACTACCATGCTCGATAACCTGTACAGACAAGTTATCATGGATCACTATAGACAAAAGAGAAATTTTGAAGAAATAAAGGGAGAAAATATACGAAAAATACATTATAAAAACCCTACTTGCGGCGATGTCATGACGTTATTTTTAGACCTTGAACAAGATCGAGTTCGGAAAGCAGCCTTCCTTGGTGAAGGCTGCAGCATTAGTATGGCGTCTGCATCTATGATGACAGAACTTATCGAAAACAAGTCTTTAAAAGAGATTGCGTCCCTAAGAAAAGCATTTGAGGATTTAATTCGCCATGGAAATGTAACAGATAAAATAGATTTAGGTGATAGTTTATCTTTACAAGGAGTCCATAAGTTAAAAGCAAGACATAATTGTGCATTAATGACTTGGCAAGCATTAGATAAAGTTTTAAAAGACGAAAAAGAATATAATTCCCTTTAGAGTATTAGTAGATAAATATTAGACCATGTTTATGTATGGTGATTATTCTTCACGTAAAAAAACTGTTTTTTGTTTAGAAAAACAGTTTGCTACTTTCATAATAGTTCATGTAAAAAATGTTTGAATTTCTCAACTCTGCTATAGAATATATTGTTCTGAAACGCTAATCTGTCTCTTGCGTTATCTTTCGTTAAAATATCAACCCCACTATCAATCCTTTCTGGGACATGTTCCCCGTTAACTGCTTTTATTGCTTGTACTACGCTTAAATAAGCCATATCATAAGGATTCTGTGCTATGGTAGCGCTTAGCTTTCCTTCATTTACAACATCTATCATATCGGTAATGCCATCCGTTCCAATGATAGGAATCATCAAGCCTTCTTTTTCTACTGTTTTTAATACATTTAGGGCAATTAAATCGTCAGTAGCAAATACCCCTTGGATATCTGGATGATTCTGCAAAATATTTTCGAATACAGATATTGTCTTTCCATATCGATCTTCTCCTAACTGTTCTGTCGTAATCTCGATTCCGGCTTTTCCTAAGGCCTCCTTCGCTCCCTTTATCCGCTCTACCTCAGCATGATCTTTTAAAGTTCCATGAATAATTGCTACTTGATCGCCTGGCTGCAGCATGGATCCTAGCAATTGTCCTGCCATTATGCCCAATTTAAGGTGGTCTGTTCCTATATACGTGACTTTGTCTTCCCAGTCAGCGTCTCTACCAGCAAACAATACAGGAATGTTATTTTTCTTATATTCCATCAATACTGGAATGGTAACGGAGGGATGTATGGGAGTAACGATCAGTGCATCCGGATGTTGTCTTAAAACTTTTTTTAATGTATCCACTTCATTTGAAATGGGATAGATGGAATTAGGTGCTATCACTTGTCCATCTATGTCAAAATCATGAAACGCTTTTTTAGCTCCTGATTCAAAAATTTTCCAATACTCTAAGTCTAAACTTTTTGCAACAACTACCACTTTAAGCTTCTCATCTTCTTTTAAAAAATGAACGATAAAGCTTATTAAAACTGTAAGACATAGTAATGAAACGATCCATTTCTTTTTCAATATTCTCCCTCCTACTATGGACGATCGGGATTCTATGACGTTGAGACTCTTTTAAAAGTTAAATCCTTCCGAAACTGAAATACAAGGTGGGATTCATTTAATTGTTAATTAAATTATAAAAGCATTCTACTAAAAGCTACAGAAAGTAACAATCAAAACAGTAAAATTATTTAAAAGTTTGATACGACTCCTCAGGGCCTTATAAATATGAGTGGGATACCGAACTTTTTGCCAAAGAAGGATCATATGAAAGCAAGTTGCAAGGAATAGAAGAATTAACGCACAATTAAGAAGAGTAGTTGTAATATGTTAATCCCATTTCATAGTGAAAAATTATAAAAATGAACAATTAGAAGATCATCACCAAGATAATCTTGGTGGCAGTTTGTAGAAAAGGGGTTCGGAATGGTCTTATTCCGAACCCCTTTTTGATTTTTTATTGGATTTGAAGCAATTATAGAGAATAGTAGATCTCTCCTAGGTCATCATTTAGGACATTTTTGGACCATGCCAAGTCCAGTTGGCCATTGAGTGCCCTTTAGAAAAAGTCAAATGTATATATCACTTCCTCCATTAAATGGCCCGATTGTTGTACACAAGTTAAACACCGTTCTTCAACTAAACTGCTTTGTTAACACAAGAAGGGCTGATCATCATATAGAACAATCGCACCCATTAGTTTAAGATTCTCTTAAGCTCCCAGCATTTATATATCTAAATAACGCCCCCGTTAGCTTAAGTACATTTCTTCACAAATAATTTTACGAAAGTTATAGATGGAACCATTAAAAAAGAGAGGCTCATTTTCTGAGCTTCCCTCAATGTATCTTTTCATTCTGCTTTTCAATAAAATATTTATTTAAACTTAATACCGTAATAGCGCATTGCCTCTAGGCTACCTTCATATTCAAAAATTCCCTTTTCGATTAATTTCCTAACCCTATATTCCAAGAAGCTGTCACCTATATACTGAAGAATATGTCCATAAACTTCACCAATTAATCTTGCACTCATAATAAACCCTTTTTTCTTCCCAATCAGCTTCTTCGCTTTTTCGATTATAAAATCATCGAAATAGTCTTCAGGTACAACTTTTATTTCTTCATTTTCCCATATTCTTAATGTACCAGGATTCGTGGAGAGGTCTAACCACTTTTTTTCATAATGCTTACGCTCTATGTGAGATAAAATCTGGTTTTCATCTTGGCTATATTTATATATGGTTTGTAATTCTTTTAAAGGGATTTCACCCGAAAAAAAAGGTACATACTTCTTAGCCTTTTTTTCAAACAATTTCCTGTACAATGCTGCGGTATCAATGATACAAATATTATTCTTTCGTTCCCGCAACAAATACATTGTAAAAAAGAAGTGCTGTTTGTTCATTTGCATTTTCTGATACCCATATGTAAATTGGGAGATCATCATGAATTGATAATACTTGAGAAATGACTTTCGGCAAACTTTCTTTATAAAATTCAACTTCATATTCATTAGATAAGTTGTTTTTTAACCAATCAAATCTATCTGTTTGTCCCTTTTCGGTATCTAAACTGGTTATAGGAGCAATAGAGAAATTTTCGTGGAAAGCTATAATAAACTCTTCTTCAAGGATGTTTAATTCTTTTAATGGTTGTCTTAAATATGGGTATCCAAATTGTATATGAATTTTTTTGTAATTACTTTTTCCAAATAGATCTGAGTCTGTAACTTTTGGATAGAGAATTTCATTCAAAATTTCTTTAAGATCTTTTGCAAACTCAACTAAAGAATTCTCTTTATCCTCTAACAACGCAATCCTATAAAGAATAAATTGCAAGTATGACCTTACTTCCTGTTCTGGCAAGTCCTTTACTTTATTCTTTATATCGTCGAGAATATCCACCTAAAAACTCCTTCTATAATCAAGTAAAAGTATTAATCTTAAATAAAAATGTTCTTTTTGAAGTTATTTTCTCCAAATACTCTTTAACTAAACTCCCTCTATAAATAAAGGATAATCTTACGATTTCTCAAGTTTTCTCACGATTTCATAGTCATTCAGTTTTAATAGACTTTGATTTAATGGAATAATGCTGTATTATAGGTTAATTTTGGAGTCAAGAAGCAAAAAAGGACCATAGCTACCTAACCACTTCTATCCAAAAAGTGGATATCAAGTTAAAGTATGGTCGCACTGGAGGATCTCTACAACTCTCATGGAGGTCAACCCTCCCATTTCTCACAGAGTCTATGCTCCAAAATTCCTTCGTCCAACCTTTCCATGAGGTAGATGTCAGTTATGCTGCCCGACAGGATCAATGTCCGTATTTTAGTTGTTTTACTGACTAATCCGTGCTTCAAATGTCAATAATCATTTAATTAAACTATTACTATCAATAGAGACAATAAATTGTATGAGAAATCTAAGAAGCTTTCTGTAATCCCTCCATATGAGGAATATCCTTTAACATTCTTTCTTCACTAAACTCAAATTGTTTTTTACCAATAGCGAATAAGACACGTATTAATTTATTACATAAAGCTATAAGGGACTGCATCTTTTTCAATGGATTGCCAGGGCGTTTTGTATAATACTCATGTAAGGCTTTAAAGGCTGAATTCTTGGCAACAAGGGGCATGACTACACGAAACAAAAGGGCTCTTAGGTTTTTCCTGCCTCTCTTTGTAATTTTCGTTTGTCCCTTATGCTTACCTGAAGTGTTCTCCTTCAAGCTTAATCCTGCAAGTTTGATAATTTGCCGAGGATGTGAGTAAAAACTAAGGTCTCCGACCTCTGCAAAAAAGCCTGCTATCGTATCTTTTCCTATACCAGTAATCGCTAACATTTGTTGTACACCTGGTATTTGTTCTAGTAATTCATCCCTCTTAGCCTCAAGTTGTTCGAATTTCTGAATAATTAATTCATATTTATCTAATAAGGTGCTTAATTCTAATCTAGCTAATTCAGAACCCTCCCGGATTCCAATAGATTCACTAGCTGCTTGTTTCAATTTTTGTATTCTACTTATACCTACTGCACGTGTCACAGCTTTTCTGAGATGAGTTAAAATCTCCTGATCTGATAACTTTACTAACTCATGGGGTAACAAGTTAAGTTTCAACATTTGAAGAGCTGATTGACCTTCCCAGTCCTTAAATACATTAAGGAATTCGGGGAAATATCGATCAATCCAATTATGAATTTGCCCTTGTACAGCCTGAAGATCAACAGATAAAAGATCGCGTATTTTACGTGCGACCCGAAGGTCGGCATATACTCCTTCTGGAATATTAGGTTCGGCGTATCTTCCATCTTTAACAAGCTGTGCGATAACTCTCGCATCCTTTACATCATTTTTTGTTGGGGAATTATCATCTAATTCCTTAGTCTTCTTAACGTGCATTGGATTTACAACGACAAATTTGAGATTATTCTCTTTTAGATAATGAGCTAAATTAAGCCAATAATGTCCCGTAGGTTCCATACCAATGATTACCTTATCCAAGTCGTTTTGACTTTGTAATTCTTTTATCCATTCTAGAAAACTTTCAAAACTACATTTCGTATTTTCAAAGTGTATAGGTGCCCCAAACTCCAAGCCTCTAAAGTCTTGGGCACGGGCAACGTGCTTGAATTTCGCTATATCTACACCTATAATTAGAGTTTGAGAAGTAATTTGAGCAATCTTTTTATTTTGGTTATAATTCATTTTGAGCCTCCTGGTTTATATGTTTTTTGTCCTATTTGCCGCCAAGCTTGGGACATTCATATAATACCAAGAGGTTTTTTAATGCTCAAACTCCATTTTTCTTCATTACAGGAATGCTGCCCATTAGCGGAACAAGGAAAGCGACTGCCTTTATTTGACTATCGCACCCGTTACTTTAAGTACTATACTTCACAATCTGCTTCGTTAATCAAACCAAAAAAGGCGATACCTTTAAAGAATCGCACTCATTTAGACTAGTTAAAATATATTCTTGATTAAACGAATCATCATTCTCGGTATAAACATTAAGATGTTCCAAACTAATTCAAATAAGATTGAATCTCGAATTTCAATAAGTATGTCTTTAAAAATGCCGCCCTGACCATTCTTTTTCTCTTTCCTGATTTTCATCCTCTATCTCCTAATAACTCAATATTTACTATTTTGACCCGAAGTTCTAAAAAACTATTTCGATTATCCTATCTGTTAGCACAATAAGAGCTGTCAAAATGACAGTTCTTATCTTAAGTATTGCACCCGTTAGCCATCCATGCAGCTCAAAACCAGTGCTGCACCACAAAGAATGAAAATGGTTAGGAAGTGTCAATACTGATACTGACCTTAATCCAGTCTACCCTAATCCATAGACTTTTTAATTACCGCTCTCCTCTTTTTTTAACGATTGAGTAGGGTCTTCTTCAATATTGTCATTTTTCTATTCTTGAAGAAACTTATTTTCATGGTAGTTTAAAAAGACAGTCCTGCTTCTTGTAATGCAAGTTGATAAATATCACTTAATTTTTGAACATCTGTCTGCAGTAACTTATCCCTAATGGTACTAAATAGGTCACTTGAAATGTTAGGAAATTCGTTTTCAAAATCCTCATTTTCATCTAAAAACCTTAGTGAATCAATGATAGCTAAAAATATGTTTGGGTATTGAATCTTAATGTCGGAAGCATACTTAAGAAACTCTTCTAGATTTTTATCAAAATGATGGCAGTCATATTCTTCAACACCTGTATAGAATGGAAATCCACTACCGTCTTCCCACTCTAAAAGAAGACCCCAAAATGCAATAAGTGAACCCCCTCTATATCTTAAATTATCATCATTAAAGTGTTCATAATAAGGGTAAAACAATTCGCCACACCAATCTAAGTCAATTATTCCACCCATTTCTTTTATATCATTGCGTAACAAGTCTAATTTGCCTTTAATAGAACTCATTGGTAGTCCCCCTTAAAGAATGCAATAAAAATTGGTTTTAAACCTATTTTATTCGCCTTTCTTATTCAATTAACCTGCCCCTTTAGCACAATAAACAAAGGGAGCTATCGCAGCATCTCCCTGTTCGCCACAAAAGGACCCGTTAGCTTGAACAAGGCAAATGTTATTGTTCATCCCCTTATTCACATATTACACGTTCCATTGTCATGCCCTCTCTTTATTCTACGCTCGATAAAAGATTGTAAATGCCACATTAAGTTATTTAACGATTCTTAAAGTTTTGGTAAATGGAAACACTTCTGCCATTTTATGCTTTATCATGAAAAAGCAATGATAAATTGAGAGGGGAATTATCCATGAAAACCAAACCAAGAAAACGAAACCTGGCCCAAAAACTGGTGTTTACAGGTGCCAGTGTCGCATTGGGGCTATCTTTATTCACGAGCACGTCTGCCTCTGCAGAAAAAAACGAACGTAAACATCAAAAGCCATCTTTTGAATTCGGCCTCATTTCCGATATTCAATATTGTGATTGTGATACAAATGGGGTTCGCTTTTACCGCAATTCCATCAGCAAACTGCAGGATGCAACGGCGGAACTGAATAAACACGACCTGGAGTTCACCATACAGACGGGTGATTTAATTGACAGGAACAGGGAGAGTTTCGACACTATTCTTCCATATTTCAATCAGATAAATAGCAAAAAATATCATATGTTGGGGAACCATGACTACGACTACCCGAATAGTTCATCCGACCAGACGGTAGACATTCTGGGCATGAAGAATCAATATTATGACTTCGCGGAAGATGGATGGCGTTTCATCGTCTTGGATACAAACGATATGAGCCTGTATGCCAACGAACCGGGAACTCCGAAATACCAGCAATCCGAACAGTTGTATAACCAACTGAAGGCAACCGGGGCAAACAACGCCCAGACCTGGAACGGAGGAGTCGGGCCGGAACAAATGAAATGGTTACATAACGTGCTTCAAAAATCAAAGAAAAAGGGCGAAAAAGTGGTTGTGCTTGGCCATCATCCGGTATATCCTGCGAACGAGCACAACGCATGGAATGATGCTGACATCATGCGGGAGCTTGAGTCTGCGGGCAACGTAGTAGCTTACTTTAATGGTCATAACCATGCCGGCAATTACGGGGAGAACAACGGAATCAAATATGTGAATTTCCATGGTATGCTGGATACTGCCGACAGCAGTGCGTTCGCTGTCATCCAGGCTTTCAAAGATCGCCTTGAGGTTGATGGTTTCGGCCGACAGCCAGACCTCACCATCCATGTGGAGAATCACAAGGAAGACGATGATGACCAACATGATGACGAAAATGACAATCATAACAATGACCGGGATGATCACCAGAACGAAAACAATTAGGAATAGATAACATATTTTTAAAGATGGAAACAAATCTAAGAGTCGAGTTGCTAGACCCTTAGGTTTGTTTTATCTTAACAATTTTTAAACAGAAATCCCTCCGAACTGTTCCAACACACACTGGTCAGAATGGTTATATGCGTCCTAAGCATTCTTTTTGTACTAACTTGCCCCTATAGACAGCCATGTAGCAATGCTGCCCTACAAAAAATGATAATGTCTAGAAACTGGAAATATCGATTACCGGCTTCCAGTCTCACCCTTCTTAGCTAAACACAGTCGCAAGGTAACTTCATCCATTACAAATTTCATTGAGGCAGACGACGTGTGACTCTTTTTTCGCCATACAACCAATACATTATCATCCCAAAATTAACCGGTGAAATACAGTTCTTTTTTGTATTTCCTTGTTCAACTAACCTGCACTTGTTCAATAAGGTCATTGTTTTTTATACTCACATAGAAATCTCTCGACACCTGGATACTTTTCACCAAGGCTTGTTATTTTAAAACCATAATTCCGATAAAAAACAACTGCTTCTTTATCAGTTTCAGCAGTAATCAATGGATATTTATCAGAAATATCTTAACCATTTTACTACCATTACCTTTTCCTCTTTTGAATGGAGATACTGCAATATGTTTAATTTCGCACCTATTTAAACTCATAATTTCAATACCTATACAACCAACAATTTCCCCTTTAGACTCATACCTAAATAATTTTCGGTTTAGTGAATTCAAATATATTTCGTATTCTTGGTCAATTTTTATATCCGAGGTAGCGAAGGATAGTAGTTTCCTAATTGATGGATGAATCGTTTTTGAATTAACTTTTTTCATATCATCACCTTTTAACTGGTCATATTCTATTTACTCGTCCATTGAACAAAACCCACCTTTTTGGCCGGCTGTTGGAGAGCCTGTGGGGACAAAGGTCATTGTATTTCCTGAGAAAAGAGAGTAAGTTCATTTGAAACCTCACGACACATAAAAACACCATCCTTTCCATCATATTACAGAAAGAATAGCGTTTTTTTCGTTTTGGGGATAATGATTTGCCTTAGCTTGATGGGCATGGAGTACTACCAGCAAATCGGAAAAAAACCACGTTAAGCAAATTTCGACAAAAAACAAGCCGGGTTTTACCCCGTTAAAGGGAAACCGGCTCGTTTTTGTTTTTCTACACAACACTTATTTTTATTTGTAGTCTTTTGTCCTCCGTTTTTGCACCGGAACCGTTGATTGAGTCAGATTCTATGTAGAGGTGCTCTGGATGCGGATGACTGAGAAAATCATGATGGGAAATAGCCCAACCATAAGCTCCTGCATAACTGAAAAGAAGAATATCTCCAACCCGAATACGTGGAACAGATATATCTCTTGCAAGTACATCATTAGGAGTACACAGCTCCCCTGCCACAGTAATCACAGAATCGTTTAATTCAGGGCGCGCGAAGGGATATGACCACTTTTCTACTGGTACGATTGTAAAAGGGTGACTCGATTTCCAAGCTGCCGGGAGTCTTAAGTGATGGCTTCCCCCACGAATCACACAAAAAGATTTACCATGATTTTGTTTGATATCTAATACCTCTGCTGCGTAGTAGCCGCACGAAGAAGTGATGTAACGACCACATTCAAACAACGTCTGCCAATTGGTATTGTTGTGCTTTTCTAATACTTTTTCTAAACCCTCCATAAAGTCGACCCAATCAAACTGATTTTCTACATCTTGGTAGTTAATCCCAATACCTCCGCCTACATTTATATAAGAGATATCTATATTCCACTCTTTTCCCCATGTTTTTGCCATTTCAAAGCAATGGTCTACAAAGTACACGTGGGTCTTAGAATCACCATTATTAGACATTGCGTGAAAATGAAAACCTAGGAGCTTCACATTCGGCAAACTTTTTGCTAAAGCAATTGCATTGGGCACTTCTACTTCATCAATTCCAAATTGTGTCGGTACACCTGCCATTTTCAATTGTGCGTTTGGAACGGAACTACGCAAATTGACACGCAGCAAAATGGATACGGTTGTCCCTTTTTGACTGGCAATGTGATTGACCAACTGCAATTCATGTATGCTCTCAACATGAAGCAAAGTGACTCCGTGATGAATAGCCCCTTCAATCTCTTCCTGTGTTTTTCCAGGTCCACCGAACAGGATAGGAATTTTCGCATCCACAGCCCGGACTTTCTCTATCTCCCCTAATGAAGCTACTTCAAACCCATGAACCATTGGAGCTAAAGTTGTAAGTAGATTTGCATCTGAGTTTGCTTTAATCGCATAAAATAAACGACATGCTGAAGGAAGAGTTGTCATTAATTGATTCACATGGTGACGCAGTTTCGATAAGTCATATAAATAGGCACAAAAAGGTTTCTCTCGTTCCATTCTGAGAGATTGCACGATATTTTCCATCTTTATTTGTCCACTCCCATATATAATTACAATTGCCAAATTTGTCGTCTTCTTGCTACGATAACTAAGGTTGTTACAATACAGCCTAACCCCATTATGACGCCTGCCCATAAAGCACCTGCCCATGCCGCAATAGCCCCTATGAGTATCGCTCCTAACGGAATAAATCCTCTATCCATTAAGGCAATGCTCAATATCCTGCCTCGCAATTGATCGGGAACGTGAATCTGTAAAGTAATGCGGCTCATCGTTCGGTAGGTCTGACTCGTTAATCCGACAAGAAACATAGCTGTTCCTGCTATGAACACGTTTTTGGTTCCTATAAATAAAAGCAAAGATACTCCAAATCCCATAATGGAATAAATCAACCACTTTCCCGCACCCTTGATTTCTTTACCAAGAGAAAGCCAAGTTGTCCCAACTAATGCACCGACAGATGAAACAGATAGAAGCATCCCAAATCCTTCAGGTCCAAGCTTTAAAAGATCCTTAGCAAATAAGGGCATCATCGTTGTGTAAGGAAACCCAAATATCATCGGTACAATAGCTAAAATAAGTAAAGATTGAACGGAGGGTTGACTTTTTATATAATCCGCTGCCTCTCGAAGCGTTGTTTTCTCTCTTTCCTTTTTATCAGGGGTTGGAAAAGAATAAGAACGAATCATAAGTAACGATAATAGTACACCTAACGTACCCCACGCGTTAATATAAAATAAATTGGCAATGTCGATGATTGTAAGCAATACTCCTGCAATCGCTGGTCCGATAATACGAGAAAGATTAATGACCATCGTATTAATAGCGATTGCACTTGCCATAGAGCTCTGAGGTACAAGATTTGGCACTAATGCATTTCGAATAGGCGAGTCCATAGCTGCCAGCATAGACCTTAGCGTGACAATGAATGCAAAAAACCAAAATGACTGTCTTGCCTCGATAAGATAGCCCAGGAAAAACGTCAACAACATCATACCTATTTGAAGCAAAATTAATAATTTTCGTCGATCATATCGATCAGCCAATATGCCTGCCGGTACACTCAGTAAAAAAGTAGGCACTAAACGGCAAGCATTCACCAATCCTAAATGGAGTGGAGAGTTCGTAAACTGTAATACCGCCCAGTTTAAGGCGACTAAATCCATCCAATCCCCTACTCGTGTCACCAAGCTTCCAGACATGAAAATTCTAAACATTCTTGAGTGAAGAGCAAAGCGTGATGGCTGCTGAAACTGAACTTCTATTTGTGCCATAACTCCTTATTCTTCCTTCCGACTAAATTCGTGAAGAGGATTAGGGACGATTGCGTAGGAATATTCTTTCCCTTCGGGTTCTAAACGCATTTTTGCAAGTGCCTTGTGATCTACTTCTGCTTGATATAATGCTTTCCTGTCTATGCGTACACTTTCGGAATAGTGGGGTAAGGACTCAAGTTGATCAAAGACTTTTTTGCAAATCCGATGAATCTCCTGCCACAACTCTCCTTCCCCTAAGCCAAAATGCTTGCATACTTGCAGAACTAACTCACCGCAGTGATTCTGTAATACCGTATAAAATACCTTATTATGCATTTCCTTTAGACTATCCGTCACCGTGACGGAACCAGGATAAAATTGCACTTGTTCTTGATGTTGTTGTAGTCTGCTTCGATATATTCTAGTTCCTCCCCAATCGCGAAACAGCATTCGAACAGGGCGACCATCTTTAAATACCATCACACTGTTTTGTAAATGACCTTCTAAACCAATTCCGTACTTTACCATGAGGGTAAGGAAGCCTGGAAGTGCGATTGAAACATACTCTGAGACGAACTGAAACGCAGCCTTCCGAAGTGACGTTTCTTTCCTTTTTTCAGCATACATTTCAATTAATTCGACAAGAATCAACTTTTCCGTGATTGGTGATTCAGCAAAAAGTGAGCTGCCAACAATGGCTACTTCGTCCAACGCTACAAATGATTCTACATTCTCACGTAACACAGCAGATAGATTTCTGCTTTTTAGCTTATGATTACCTGTAAGTCCTTCTGTTTCTTTGATTTTGAAATTAAATCCTGCGCATTCACACACAGGTACAAACTTCTCAACCAAGTCTTGTTCCTGCTGCATAATGGAACGAATGAGTCGAGTAAAGACCGTAGCGTTATTTGTGGTATTTGCGGATATAGAGCGAACAGTAGAAGTCATCTGACTGTTGACAGCTACTTTTATCGCATGTTTAGGCGTCTCCCCATTCGCAAAAGGTACTACTGTTCTGAAAGAAGATGTTGCCCCACTTCGAACCATCATGCCACGTATAGGAACCACAATCTGTTCCTTGATTTCTTGGTGGTAGATGTCTGGTAGTGCTTTTTCCAGCTGCCAAGGATGCACAGGGACCAATACATAATCGTTAACGCTGAGTTCGTGTTCTGCAAATTCTCGTTTAACTGCCTTTGGTAATTCTGGATACTCTTTAAAGAGAAATGCATTCGCATCCTCTTCATTTTCCTCTATAACGACCCACTCCGCATAATCCTTATGAATTCCGACAAAATGAATATCGGCTACTCCATCAAATTCTGGTGCATAACGAAACACATCTTCTGGTTCCATGCCTATTTTTGTTTTGGTACCTGGATGAAGATTATGTCCTTCTACGGATAATTGTTCAAAAAACAAACTTGAATCAAATTCACGATCTTGCATCTTTTGTAACAGTACCCAATCAATGGTAGTCGTAATTCCGTGTTCATCAGCTTTTTTCTGAAGTTCTTTTTTCTTCTGCTTCCAATAGGCATAGGAAAGTGCCAGATTCGCACTTCCATTTACTAATTCTTCAGCTAGCTTCACCCATGCACTTTGCCCTATTTCATTGTGAGCTTCTTCCTTATGGCGCATCAACTGGAGCAATTCAACAGCGTGTTCTATTGTTCTAACTCCATCTTCAGAAACATGTAAAATAACACCATCTACTTCTACTCGGTTAAAGGCATAAGTTCGAGTTACCGGAATAACAAGACATTCTCTCTCACAAAGAGGATATAATTTATAGATTTTTCCACTTTCTAAGCCATATGTATGGAGTGTTCGAATAACCATCTGCCAATACTCATCAATAGCTGGAACATTTAAAGCCTGAATGGAGTCAATAATGTACAGATCATACGAACTTGAAGTAAGTCCCATGATATCTTCACGCAACATGGCCCCTGCTAGCCGACGCAAAATCCCTTGACGCCCTCTTGCAAGAGAAAACACATATGCAGGAACCATATCAGGATAATTGGTTTCTAAAAAAGTGAGGACTTTTAATTCATCTTCCAGCATATATTCCTGTCGGAAATTCCTATATACCGTATGTAGAACATCTCTTTCAAGAAGCTGAGTTGAACTTGCACTCATGACTGGATCTCTCCTTTCCATTCCGTTATAGGATTTGGAACTTGCATAAACGAATAGGCTGTAATATCTCCTCGTAGTCTCATAGTTGTTAGTGCCTTTAAGTCAATCATAGGTTGAAAAAGAGCTTGCTCGTCTGCTGAAGCCTGTTCTGCAATGGAAGGATCTTTCTTCAGTTCTTCAAAAACAGCTTTACATACTGCAACAACCTGCTTCCAAAGCTTCTCCTCATCGATTCCTAGGGCACGAACGATGCATGTGATTAATTCAGCAAAATGGTTCTGCATGACGGAATAAGAGATAATATTTCGCAATTGGTCTACTTTTTCCGTTACTATTGATGAGCCAGGATAAAATTCTGCTTGAAATCCTTGCTTCTTCAATCTTTCTGGTAGAATACGCACACCGCCAAAGTCTCTTAAAAGAATACGCACCAGCTCTCCATTACGAAAAACAGAGACACTATTCTGCATATGACCTTCTAAACTAATTCCATACCGTACCATCAAGGTTAAAAAGCCTGGTAACGATGTTTGTGCATATCTTTGTATAAATAAGGCTGCCGCCTCTGCTAAATCAGATAAACCATAGTAGCCAGCTAGTTCCTCTACTAATTCAACCGCAATAGGCTTACCGCTAATCGGTGAATCCGCTAAAAGCGCTGCAGCAGCCATGGGGATTTCCTCCTCGTTTTTGACATGGTTCTCAGGATTCTCCCGCAGGATAGACGCTAAATTTGCTTGTAGTGTCCAGCGCTCATCTTCCGACAACGCTTGATTTGCTGGTTGAAAATAAGTACCCGCTCGTTCTTGAAGTACAACAAAGCTTCCCGCAAAATCATTCTCTTTTTCTTGAATGTTGGCTAATATTTTCGAAAGAATTGGCCCATTTTCCACGGAATTAGGTGAAACGGTACGTACAGCACTGGTTGTTTGTACATTGACTGCTGTTTTTATATGATGCTTTCTCTGCCCGCGGTTTTGGATGGGAGCTAACGAGCGAAAAGAAACCAATGACAGTGTCGGAATACGAAAATCCGAAATAGGAACGATCCTTTTCTGTTCTATCTCTTCTTTGTACAGAGTGCATAAAGTATGATCAAACTGCCATGGGTGAACGGGAATCAACTCGAACTGGGTATGATCTAATCCCTGCTCTTGTAATGTTTTTTCAACAAATAATTGTAAGCATTCATATTCTTGGTACAGACGAGTTGTCACTGTATGTTCATCGATAGATGTGGTTTGACAATCGTTTTTTGCAACCGCCGCAAGAGCTACCTCTGGAGTGGCACCCCATTCTGGTGAATAACGTATGACATCGGCTACCTCAAGACCAAACTTTGTCTTAGCTCCAGGATGCAGGGGATGACCTTCAACAACCCATTGTTCATAAAAAGCAAGTGGACTAAAGTTCTTGTTGTCCTTACTCTGTTTGACCACCCATTCTAAGGAGGTCTGTATATCTTCTAATTTAGCAATAGCAGCTAACTCTCTTTTCCTTCGAGCAGCACCTGCCAATGCTAAGGTTAGATTCGCTACTCCGTTTTTAATTTCCATTTTGAATCGTTGAAACTGCTCTTCCGTTGCTTCTTTTAACAATCCTTCTTGCCTTAACAACTCTAGTAGTTCAACAGGATGTGTAAGTACTCTAGAGGACCCACAACTTTCAACAATAGCATCCCCTTCTACATCAAATCTTCCAAGTGAATGTCGCTTCTTGACGGCAGCCTGCAGCGTTTTTTCACCGGGAAGCTTAATATAGATCCTTGTTCCTTCTATCCATGAAACTCTCTCTTCGTCGATTAGCTTTTCTCGTATGAGTGCCTGAAATAGACGTTGAAAGATACCTCTTCTTCCTGCCTGAAGATTCATTAGATACAGTTCTTCCAATTCAGGCTCTTCGCTCCTAATGTAAGTTAACGTTTTTGATTCTTCCTCATCAAAAACCTCTTTTTGTATAATTCTCGTATATTCGGTATGTATCGCGCTCATTTCACTGTTCCTTTACCAGAAATTTTAATGATAATGATAATTGTTCTCAACAACTTATCTGAGTTTTATAATAATTGATAATGATTCCCATTGTCAACAGACTTAAGTCCTAAAAAATATTTCAATAGAAGCTATTAGAGTTTAGATGAAGTTGAAACTTAATAAATGAGAAATCAAAAAGAGCTGACTCAATGCCTAATTAGGCTTTTGATTCAGCTCCTTTTAGTGTTTATATCAAATTCAACTTAAGATTTTCAAGCCTTATAGAAATTCCGAATCCAGCGATGAGATTTAAGCTGTTCAAGTTGCTCTTTCGGTAGCCCCTTTCCACCCCCTACTTGACAGTTCATTTCGGCATGACGAATCGAACGCATCCCAGGGATGACAGTTGACACTGCCGGATGACTTAGGAAAAGCGAAGTGCTGTTTCCGACATCTGCTCCAAAGAGATATTCAGGTCAGATAGTTGCTTAAAATATTTGTCTAACTTTGTGGGTTCACTTTATATTGGATGGTTTTATTATTAGAGAGTTTTATAAGTTAATCTTTATTTATAAAATCAATAGCTGATTGAATAATACTAATATCATTAGTAATCAATAGTGCAGGAAGAAATAGAACTGTTAATAAAAGAAGCGCATTTGCTCCAATAGTCACTCGAAATACTTTACCTAAACTCACAATACATTCCCCCTTTTTTATAAGAACATTATCTATTAATATAAGTAAAAGATCAATATATTTTTTGAATTTTCAGTCATATTGTCTAATAAATACCATAGAACTACTAAGCAAAATATTTGAATAGTCTGGAAACCGTTAGTATAATAGAAAAAAGGTTAAGGAGTTGGTTTCCTATGGAAAGGAATTTATTTAATACACCACCACAACCTGAAGTAAACGTCATGGGTTCTAAATTTGCTGAAATGGTATTAAACAAAGCCCTTCGTAATTTCCGAAAAGAGCAAATCCGAAAAAAGATTGACCAGTCATTACAGGATCGAAACAAAGAAGAATTCCTGCGATTAACAGAGGAATTGAAAAATATTTCTTAAGATGTTGTATTATATTTCGAGATGATTTTGAAATAAACTTAACATAATCAGGTATTAACGGTAGTGAAAAAGGATAACTGTGCCACCAGAAGAATATATACAAATGGCTATGCCATTTGTAACGCACGGGATGGGCTTCCTTGTTTCAGAAGAATTGTAGTATAAAAAAAACATTTAAATTAACCCACACAAACAATAAGGTCGCTTACTGCCTGAAAAATATTATCCAGTAAACGACCTTATTTTTGCATTTCTTTTTCCAAAGTTCTTGAACTACTAAGATACTATTATTGCATCTTTGTTGGTATCATCCATCTGAAGTTTGATTTGCTTTGGAGTAGGGACTTGAGCCTGTTGCTGACGTAATAATTCGATTCGTAATCTACTTTCGTTGTTGTTGTAAAGTGTCGCTTTACTTACTTTCGCTTCCTGAGAAACGCTATTAAAATTGATTCTCTCTTTAGCTGTTATAAGTGTTTTATCGCTTCTTCAATTTTTTGGTAAGTCATAGCTTTTTTTCATGAATCTGTTTTAAATGCTCTCTACGGTCATATTTAGCCATTTGAGCCTACCTCCCAAATCAGCTGTCGGTACTGGCGGCTGTTTTTTATTAAGAAACCGGGCAGTTTAGTGAAAGCTGCTAATTTCCAACTCTATTTTTCTAGGTAGGGAAAGATCATCGCACATTTTACAGTTCTATCAATATCGGCCGACACCAGCTTCTATTATTTTCATTTACTATACTAGAATCAATGCTTCAAGTGAATAAAATTTACTAAAGAAGAAGGTGAGTATTATGATTGAAAATTCCGGAACTTCTGTAACAAATAATTGTCCTGAGTATAATGCCAATGTACCAGTAAAACTCCCAGGTACAATAGAAAAATTTGTTGATGAGCTTCCAATTCCACAGGTGTTAAATCCTGTGTCACAAGGAAATGATTCTGCCTATTATGAGGTTGAAATGAAGTGCGGAAGCCATAAATTTCATCGAGACTTTAATGAAACGATTATCTATGGCTATAATGGCATATATCCTGGTCCAACGATTGAGACAATGAGAGGACAAACCGTTAATGTTAAATGGATTAATCATTTGCCATTGGATCACTTTTTACCGGTAGATAAAACGTTACCCGGTGCTATGAATAATCCTGAGGTGCGAACGGTCGTGCATCTTCATGGTGCGAATGTAGCACCTGACAGTGATGGTCATCCTGAAGCCTGGTTTACACGCAACTTCGCAGATGTAGGACCGAAATATAGCAGGCAAGTTTTTGAATATCCTAATGATCAACAGGCAACAACCCTTTGGTATCATGATCATGCATTGGGAGTTACAAGACTTAATCTTTATGCGGGACTGGCAGGTTTCTACCTTATTCACGATGAACATGAGCTGAGCCTTGATCTTCCTAAAGGAAAATATGATATACCGCTTATGATACAAGATAAAACCTTTAGAGCAGATGGTTCACTTTTTTACCCTGCAAATACAGTCCCTCCAGCATCCGTACATCCATCAGTCGTTCGTGCTTTTATTGGGAATACCATGGTGGTCAACGGAAAGGTATGGCCGTATCTTAACGTCGAGCCCAGAAAATACCGCTTTAGAATGTTAAATGCTTCAAATACAAACGGATTTACTTTCTATCTCTTAGACGAAAACAACAAACGGCAGCCCTTCTTGCAAATAGGCACAGATGGCGGAATGATAAGAAAAACGAAGCGACTAATAGAATTTCCGCTGGATCCTGCTGAACGATTAGATGTTATCATCGATTTTTCAAAATTCGCCGGCCAGACGATAACACTTCGAACAGAAGAATTGAATCTTCAAGGGTTTCCAGAGACCTTTAAAGAAGATGTTATGGAGTTTAGAGTAGGGCTTGAAGTTGAATGTGAAGATGAAAGTAAAATACCAATAAAACTTCGCCATTTTGAAAAATTGAAACCCAAAAAGATGGATCCAAAACCAAAAACAAGAAGATTTGTCATGACTGAAGATCAAGATGCTCAATCAAGGCTTATGTTGACTATAAATCACTTAATGTTTCATGATCCTGCAACAGAAACCCCTGAGATTGATAGTGTTGAAATTTGGGAATTTGCAAGCCCTATTTTTAATCCTAATAGTCCTCTTGGCATTCCTCCAAACATTACTCACCCAATTCATCCTCATCTTGTCCAATTCCAGATACTTGAACGCCAGGATTTTGATATAAACGATTTTAATGAACAGGAATGGATTAACAATGGCAAAGGGATCAAACTTGGAAAAAAACACCCCCCAGATCCAAGTGAAATAGGCTGGAAAGATACGGTAAGGGTTGAACCTGGCAAAGTGACGAGGATCATTGTCCCCTTTAAAAACTACACAGGAGAATATGTATGGCATTGCCACATTCTTGAACATGAGGATCATGACATGATGAGACCATTGATTATTACTGAAAAGAATTGTGATTAACGTAAACGGGTGCCAGAATTTCAGAAAGAGGACTGTTTCGGTCCTTTTTCCTTTTAATATGATAAAACATTAGATTTACAGCAGTTTAACTTTTCTTCAGAACAAAAAGCACCTATAGGTTGAACAGGTGCTGAAATGAAATGGGAGACTTTAAATGCTAGCTGCTTAAGTGGACAGGGACTTTTATTCAACTTCCCACTAAGTTATCAATGAAGCTTGTAAAATAGGTATGGTTTTATCAAAAAGGCTGTTTTCGCAAACTTTTCATTTAAAATTATGCTGTGTTTATCCTTAGTTCAACTTAAATCATGTTACTGCTGTTCGACTTTTTCATGTTCGGTTGCTTCTGGGTCAGAGACGTATCTTCGTTACTGTGAGCAAAGGAACCTGTCCCTCTGGCAAATATAGCTGAAGTTTTTTATGATCTCTTAAGCTATATTTTCAAGATTCTTATTTAAGATCATCTAATATCTCCTTAAATACATAGAAAGGTTTTTTTAACAAGCTCTTAAAATCTATACTCTTAGGTTTTTTTTGGGTGTGAAGATATAAAACAACAATACAGTCTGATGGTGTTAACTACAAGATTTTAATAATAGTTGAGTTTCAAAAATTAATTTGTCCAATTCCTGACTATATTTAATTGTTTCAGGATTATTGATTCCTTTTGTTTGGGCAGTTACAATCATTAGTCTTCTAATTAGACTGATTTTATTTGCTAATTCAGAATGTACTACTTGTATAGTCATCGGCCATATCCCCTAATCAAATGTAAGATCAAGCTATATTATTACTATTAAGGATTTTCATGAATTTTGAAATGCTTTCGACAATTGTTCTTGAACACGGAAGTTAAGCTCTTCAATGGTAGTGTTAGGGGTTTCCCCTTGTGAGAGTAGGGCGTTGCCAGGTAAAGCCCTTATTTGGGGCTATTATTTTGTCAATTTATATAGTTGGCCCGTTGGTCAAGCGGTTAAGACACCGTCCTTTCACGGCGGTAACACGGGTTCGAATCCCGTACGGGTCACCAGTAAAAAATATTAATTCGGCATGTTAAATGAGCGACTTCAATCGCCACCCATACACTTTTATTACCTATACTTCGGAGGATTAGCTCAGCTGTCCACCTTTGATGTTGGGATAAAGTCAAATAAAACCTCTCCAATTGTTATTACTTTCCCCATATTCCCCCTTAAACAAGTTCCCATTTCAAAAGTTTATTTATATGTGTCGCACCTTGAGATTGAAACAAAATTCTTTCACTTAATTCCTTCGAAAAGTACAGTGAAGTAAATACATGTTCCCCGTCATTGACAAAAATCTCAATGGATGATACATCTAAAAAGATGGTTAGATGAACAGGATTTGTTAGATCAATCAACTGACTTCTTGTAAAGTCATTCTTGTCTCCCGTATTCTCTATTGCATACTCTGATTCGCTACGATCTAAAACCATTTCATTTTTACTCTTATCAAAAATGAATGATAGTTTTTCATTTGTATCTCTGAAAAACTCGATTGTAAACTGATTGCTTTCCTTCATCTCAAATTGAATGTCAAGTCTTTGGCTATTCCCATTCAGACTAGTATTCTCATAATTTCCGCTTATCGAGAAATCCTTCAATTCTACGCCATTTTTTTGATACGTTTCTATTTTATGATAAGGCTTTTGGATGAGCCTTCCATTTTTTATTGATAATTCTCTCGGAAGAGTCATTGACCCGTTCCATCCATGCCCAAGCTCATGCAAGAGATATCTTCTTTCCCACATATTCATCCATGCGATAATAACTCTCTTTCCTTCAGTAGTTAAAAGGGATTGCGGGGCATAAAAGTCAAAGCCCTGGTCAAGTTCTTGCTCACTCTCCACTTTAAATTCACCTGTAGAGTATTTGAACTCTCCAATTAAAGCCATTGTCGAATGTACATTTTCAAACCTATTCCCAACACGCGGTTTTTCCTGAGGTGAAAAAAGCAAAACATGTTTGCCATCCAGTTCGAATAAATCTGGACATTCCCAAACAGTTCCATATTTCCTACCTAGTGATAACTGATTTAAATATTCCCATTTCATTCCATCTGTTGACGTATAGAATAATACATGCCCGATATTCTCCCTACTCTTTGCCCCAACTGTCATATAAAACTTACCTTCGCAGATCCATACTTTTGGGTCTCTGAAATCTTCAACCCTAATCCCCGCGGGTACCTGTTTAGAAGAAATAACCGGATTATTTTCATACTTTTCGTAAGTTACCCCATCTACAGATTTTGCTAGACACTGCACTTGTCTAATATAGGGAATGGTTTCTTGACTTTCAGGGAGTGGTTTCTTTTTAAAATTCTCATCATATACGGCGTCAAGCTGTGAATCAATATGGCCCGTATAAAATAGCCAATGCTCATTGCCGACTTGAATTCCAGAACCAGAAAAGACACCATTTCGGTCATAATCTCTCCCTGGTTTTAATGCAATTTTTTTATGACTCCATTTGATAAGATCAGAACTTACAGCATGGGCCCAATGCATAGGACCCCAAACTGTATCATGAGGATAATGCTGATAAAAGAGATGATATTCATTATTAAAGTATGAAAAACCATTTGGGTCATTCATCCAACCACACTCAGGCATTAGATGATAGTTATGTCGATAAGTTTTATTCATTCCATGTGTTTGTATTGTCATTCTGTTCACTCAATCCTCCTTTTTCCAAATTGATTTAAGCTCAAAGACTTTCATTGATTTGATGATGATATCTTTTTCACCAATTAAAGAGATATCATCACTGTTTTTTAATGTGGGATATGCCCTGCTTGAAATCATTTTTTTGTTATTTAAGTAGCATTCAATTGCCGAGTGATCAATATAAATATGGGCAGAAAAGCCTTCATCAATATCAAGTATGCCACCTTGTATATCACCTTCACGACCCAAAAAGCTTTTACTTCGATCGATCCAAACTTGCTTTTTTTCCTTTTCATATAATAGGCTTGTTTTTTCTTGATTCTTAGGATCCTTTTTACACTCAAAACCAACCAATTTTTCCGTATGATCAAACTCCACAATAACCTCAAGCATTTTTCCACTTATTTCTTTAAGTTTTTCATTTATTTGAACTAATGGTTTATCCCTTTCATTCACTAGTACTTTGTTTCTCAAAGCCACTAAATTTTCTATCGGCTTCATTCTAAGCTCATTGTTTTCTAAATAAAGTTCAATGGGAAGCCCAGCATTATGAGCCCAACCAGACTCGTACTCTTCCTGCTCATTTCGGTTACCTTGAAGGATGGAGAAAACAATCGATTTGTTCGTAACTGGATCAACAAAACCACTTGGTCCGCTGAATTTAAACTTCCCATAATCCAACAATTGTGGTTCCAGTGAATCAGGAATAAACCTAAGGTTTTCCTTATCAAATTGGCCAAGGTAAAAATAAGTATCTACTTGATATTTTTCTTCCTTGTTAAAGTAGCTCATAAACAGAAAGACGTACTTTGTATTTCCTTTATCGTCAGACACCGGCAGCAAAACAGGTAACTCCCAATTCGTTCCTAAATAAGGAAAATCCTCACTGTCTACAGTAAAAAAATCTCCTTTAAACTGCCAATTTTCACAATCAGTCGATGCATAGATCCATGCTGTTGGCCCTTTATCTTCCATTCCACCGCCTATGATGAGGTACCATATCTCTTCCTTGTCATCTTTCCAGACAAAAGGATCCCTGAATTGAGAAGGCATTCCTTGTTTATCAGTTTGAGTAATGGTACTCTGATCGTCCATTTCCCAATCCACTAGGTGTATGTCGTCTAAATTTTTCGGGCGAGCGATGGCAACACCTTGGTTATAATCCTTCGCCAAATTGGCGGAAGTATAAAACAGATACGGAATACTCTTTGGACCAATGGCAGCTGAACCAGACCACACCCCTGATGGTGTTAATTCACCTCTTTGGGGAAATAAAGCTGTTTTTTCATTTTTCCAGAAAACTAAATCATCACTTGTCCAATGCCCCCAATGTAAGTTTGAAAAGTAAGGACCTGTTGCATTTTTCTGGTAAAACAAGTGATACTTTCCTTTGTAATAAAAAGGAGCATGAGGTTCATTCATCCAATGTTGCGGCGGTATTGCATGATATTGCGGCCGATGAATATCATCTAAAAGTTTATTTTCATCAAGATCTATGTCCTGAAAATCAAGTGAAAGCTTATCTTTGATACATATAAAGTTATTTTGAATTTTTTCTGATAACCAAGCTTCATCATAAATTCGTATAAAGTCGACTAATCCAGAAAACATTCCGCCCTTAAAAATGTCGCTAATTTCGAATGGGGTATTATTTAATCCGATTGATAATGGAATATCAGCATTCTCAAATCCATCTATTAATTCACACATTACCCGCTTGGAATTAATATAGATCGATATCCAGTTGGTTTCATGATTAAAGGTAACCGTAATGAAGGATTTCTTGAACAATTCCAGTTGTTCATTACTCCTAAATGTATCTATACGGTTCCCATTCCCTATTTCAAATTGGACTTCCCCATGCTGATAAAGGCTTAACGCAAATCCTTTTTTCCCTGCTTTATCTAATTGATCAATGATCGTTGTAGACACTTCTCCATGACAAGCTTCAAAACAACGCGGTGCAATAAGAGTAACGATCGTCAAGGATCCATTTACTTCTATTGATTCATCCTTTATATACGTTGAATATCCGTCAAAATCTAAAGCGTAACCTTCAAGTGCAGACGTGACCCATCTTGGGGAACAACTCTCCTTATACCTTGCATGATTAAAGACATATTCAATAGGCAACAGATTGCCCCGTATACGCTCTTTGGTTACACTCCCCTTTCCCTCATTCAAGCTAAGGTCATATAGTAAACTCATAAGTTACCTCTAATCGAATTTTATTTAATTCCAGTTGTTGAGTTTTGTGGCATAATGTATTTTTGACAAAAAATATAAACGAGTAGAATGGGAATCGTTGTAATGGTTAACCCCGCCATCACCTGGTTTAAAAAGATAGGTTTCGTTTCATTCAAAATATTTACAGCTACTGATAATGGATATTTGTCTGTTTCAGTGAAAATCATAAGGGGCCATACATAATCATTCCAAGATCCAACAAAGACAAGTATCCCAATTGTCATGAAGATCGGTTTAGAGATGGGGATAGCAATTTTCGTGAATATTTGCCAGTCCGAAGCACCATCCATATATGCAGACTCGCTTAACTCTTTAGGAATCTTCTTGAAAAATACCATAAAGAGGTAGATATTAAATGCACTTCCGATATGTGGTAATGCTAATCCCCAAACAGTATTTGTAAGGTTCATTTCATTGATGATGATAAAAATTTGGATTAGAACAGACTGAAACGGGAATATGATTAAAATAAGCAGCGTACCAGTAATATACTTTTTAAAAGGTATATCAAAGGTGGCCAACGCATATCCCGCTAGTGAGTTAACCAATAAACTTCCAAAAACAATCACTAAACTATAAAAAACACTATTAAAGAAATGAAGCCCAAAATTAAATCTACTAAACATTTCCTTATAAGGATCTAACCAAGAACCTATATGACTGAAATTTGGTATAAAACTATTAATTGTTCCAATTTCTTTTGATATCTCTGCTACCGATTTTGTGCTACTTACAAACATCCAGACAGTGGGGAATAGGAACAAAATCGTAAATGCAATTAATAAAAGAATCTTTAGAGATTTAATCACATTAAATTCCCTCAATTTTTATTCCTCCTTAACCAATTTTCTTTGAACAAATGCGATAATAATCAATATTAATGCGAATACAACTGTTATAGCACTTGAGTATCCGATTTGGCGGTATCTAGTTCCTTGTTCAAACATATATAAGAGAATACTAGATGTACTGCCTTGGGGACCTCCATTTGTTAACACTAACGGTTCAATGATGATTTTAAATGTCCCTGTAGTCACTACAATTAGCACAAAAACAAGCTGATCTTTTATACTAGGAACAGTAATATGCCTAAACTTTTGCCAAGCATTCGCACCTTCTATATCTGCTGCTTCATACAATGATGATGGAATTTCCTGAAGTGCAGCCATTATTATTAACATTTGAAAGCTTATCCCTTGCCAAAGAATAATAAAAGAAATGGTTTGGAGTGCTAAATCTGGATTACCGAAAAATTCTTGTTTCGAGAAGCCTAATTCAGCTAAAAATACGTTAACAATACCTAGTTCTGGATCCAGGATATTTTTCCAAAGTAAGGAAACGACAATAATAGATAAAATGTATGGTGAAAAGAATGCCGTTCTAAAAAAGGTATTAAGTTTTGATTTTTTTGCAATTAGAATGGCTAAAAATAAGGACAATGCGACTTGTAGAGGCACAATATAAATGACATATTTGGTAGAGTTAAAGAAAGATTGCTTGGCGTATTTATCTTCTATAATCCCAAAGTAGTTATCAAGACCGACAAATGAGATATTATCTGGTTTCAGAAGATAATAATCTGTAAATGAATAGCCCACTGCGAGAATTAGCGGGTAAATAACAAACATACCAATTAAAATAAATGCAGGAAGTAAAAATAGAAATTTACTACTTAAAAAGAAACCTAAAGACCCATTTTTATTTATTCTTCTGATCTTGTTCATATAAAAACCCCTTAATAGAACAGAAAGTGTACGAACGATCGTACACTTTCTATTTTATTATCATCATTAGCTTTTACTTAAATCTAGCAGCTTCTCTTTCGGCTTTTTCAATAGCATCCTCAACTAAATTCTCAACAGAATCCTTTTCTAACGCTATTCCTTCCACAATATCACCGAGTACATCCTCAATCACTGGGAAGATTGGTGATTTCGGCTTCACATGTTCAGATTCTACTAACTGATCTAACATTAGTTTTCTAGGATACTCACTATATTTTTCTGAAGAAGCAAGTAACTCTTTATGACCTGGGATCAGTCCTGCAGCTTCTTCCATCGCCTTAGCACTGTCCTTATTAGTTAGATAAGCAACTAGTTCAGATGTAAGTTCTGGATATTTTGTATCTTTTGTAGCAGCTACATACCAGCTTCCATGTGGTGCAGAATTATGTCCTTCTTTTCCATATGGATAAGGCATCAAGGACCAATTCAAATCAGGATACTCTTTCGTTAATACATCAATCGTCCAAGGCCCTTCAAAACTAATTGCTGCTTTTTCTAAAGCAAATGCATTTTCCCGTGCAGTCGGAGACACAATTCCATCTCTAAAAAGAGTCTCCATAAACTTTAAAGCTTCAATTGTATTTTTGCTATTTAAATAACCGTCTGTATCTAATCCATTTTCTCCAACCAATTGTCCATCATTTGAAAAAATGATTGGTGAATGCGCATACATTTGCCACCCGCTGTTATCAGGGAACATATGCACAGGCTCTTGTCCCATATACTCCTTAAGAATCTTAGCATTCTTTAAAAACTCATCGTAGCTCCACGCTAAATCCAACGTCCAATTTCCATTTGCATCAGCAGGAATTTCTATTCCAGCAGCTTTAAATATATCTGGGTTGTAGAAAACAGGTGAAGATAAGTCAAAAGATTGTAACGCATAAAGATTATCGCCTACACTACCTGCTTTTACGATTGCATCTAAATAAGAGTCAACAGTAGCTTCATCTAAATATTCATTCAAGGGTAAAAGAAGTTCTGAATCGACGTAAGATGCCGTATGTACACTTTCTAGTGTAATCACATCTGGCAGTTCTCCCGTCGTTATTGCAGCGTTGATTCTGTCATTATAGCCGCTTCCCTCACCGGTTTTTACGATGTGTTCGACTGTAACATTTACATTTTCATGTTTTTCTTCAAATTCCTTAGCACGTAAATCATAGTTTAAACCCTCTGGATCTTCTGCAGCAACATGTACCCATACCTTCAATTCTTTTACTTCATCGCCTGAATTTGCCTTATCGTTAGAAGCTGCTTGATTAGTTGCAGAATCAGAACAAGCTGCTAAACCAAAAACTAGTATCGAAATCATGAAAAGGCTTACAATCTTCCTCATATTCTGTCCCCCCTTTTTTATTTATGGAAATGTTTCCATATTAGAAAAAAATAAAGGTATGGAAATGTTTCCATCTTTAAACTCAGTATAGTAAACAGCCCCATGTTTGTCAATCCGTTTTAAAAATATTCTAAATATTAAATTAACGTGTTGTTTCACCCTTTAAAAACTGTACGGGATGTATTTCAGGTGTCACCTGTTCTCCATTTAATTTCTTGATCAGCAGGTCCACTAAACTTCTCCCCATTAATTCGACAGGTTGTCTAATGGTAGAAAGTTTTGGCCTTAGCATTGCATATGTCTGAATGCCATCATACCCTATAATTGAAAGCTCTTCTGGAATACTTATCTTTCTATCCTGTGCAAGTTGCACGAGTTCCAGTGCCATCATATCATTCTCAACAAATACCCCATCTATATTCTTGTAGTTATTTAAGAATGTATGTAAAAATGTGGTTTGGTCCTTAATCGGATCCTCTTCAATATAAAGTGTATAATTTATTCCATTTTCCTTCGCTGCATCTTCAAAACCTTTTAACCTTTTTTCTACTTCAGTAAATATGGTTTTGGAGTAAGTTCCCATATATGCAACATGATTACACCCAGTTTCTTTCAACACCTGTAAAGCCATCTTTCCACCACCATAATTATCACTAGACACATAGGGTATCTCTCCAATATGGCGATCAACTAAAACAATTGGCATTGAATGATTGATTTCATTTTCTATCGGGTTATATGAAATGCCAATAATTCCCGAAACTTTGTTTTGCTTAAGCATGTTAATATACTTAAGCTCCTTCTCTTTCTGTCCACTGGAATTACAGAGAATCATTTTGTAGCCTTTTTTATCAAGCTCATCTTCAATATAGTAGGCTAGTTCTGAAAAGAAGGCATGATGAATAGAAGGCAGAAATAACGCAACAGTCTTGTTATCTTGTGTCACGAATGCTCTTGCCGTTTCATTTGGAACATAGCCTAATTTATTTATTGCTTCTAGTACTTTTTTTTTCGTTTCTTCACTTACATATCCTGAATCATTAATAACACGTGAAGCAGTTCCTAAGCCTACTCCAGCTAATTTTGCTACATCCTTTATTGTTGCCATGATTTCACCCCCAATTAAAATCATATCATATGTGGAAACGTTTCTCTATTGATTATTTTTATCCCCCTTCAGTTAATAGACGAAATAGAGTTTATTTATAAGTTGGTTAAATTATGAAAAATATAAGGGTCTAGGAGTATAATAATTTGAGTCAAAACTGTTTCCACTCGTTATTTTTAAGCAGCAAGTGTATTGGTGATGTCCTAGGTATGATTCAATCCACATGTACAACTATAATTACAGTTCTGTTCTTCCCTTTTCTACAATCTCTTTATGAACATGAACCAATGTAGCCTAGGAACATAGATACGTAGCATGAAACATCTACGTTTGTTATTAATTGATTTGAACGAAAGTAGAAACAAGTTTCCTAGTAGGATAATACCGTGACCCTTTAGTATTTACTTTTTAAATGAAGCAGGAGAAACGTCTCCTGCTTCACTCCCCAATTTACGCTGAATGATTTTCAGTGTTGCTTTCTCCTTGTGGTGTCGGTGCACTTGTTTTATTTTGAAATGGATCATACATTTTTTCTCGGATAAAAAGAGCAGGGATAATTCCGGCTAATGCATAAGCTACCCCCAGTATAGCTAAACCGAAGCCAATTGATTGGGCTTGCGAAATAATGCCAATACTTATTGGTGCTATAGCTGCTCCAAAGCGTCCGATGTTGTATGCGCCTCCTACAGCCGTACCACGAATATGTGTAGGGAAACTTTCGCTCATGTACGTACCATTTACCCCATATGGTGTACCATAGAGAAAACCAAAAATAGTCAGTAAAATAATAATATTGCCTGGAGTATGATACATGATCAGGAACGGCAAGAAAATTGCAGTAGATAGACCACCAATGGCGTAAACTGCTCGTCGGCCAATTAAATCTGCTAACCATCCTGCGAGGATCTTACCAAAGATCAATGCTGTATAAGTTCCAACAAGATATCCTGTCATCTTTTTAAAATCGAATCCTAATTCTTGAACAAGATACGTTGGCAACCAAGTCCCTACTCCATAAAAACCAAATTGTAAAAAGGTTGAAGTGAAAATCCAGAACAAGAAAATGGTCCTGATTTTAGGATCTTTATAAATCGCAAACCATTCATTTTTCTTGTCATTTTTAGGTTGTTTTTTAGCTTCTAACCATCCTTGAGGTTCTGGTATCTTACGTCTGATATAAATTGCTAATACCACAGGTATAATAGAGATAAAGTAAAGTGGACGCCATCCATAAATAGGCAAGATAGCATTTGCTAACCTATATGGGTTATTCTTCATTGTTTTTAAAACACCTTCAAAAGGAATTAGCGTGCCTTAGTGTTTTCACATCATGGTACGCTAATTCCTTTTGAAACTTTATTATCACAAAACACTTGAGCGCTGATCCTTGTTACAGAAAATCGCCCTTTCGTTGAAGAAGCATACCTAATTCTTTACTCCTGTATGTTCAATGACACGCTTCATCGTTTGAATTCGTCCCAAATGGTTTGCTTCGTGCAGTAACGCCATACCTGCTAATTCTCCAAAGGTTTCAAGTCCCATAATTGGTTTTTCCAGCGTTTCATTTAACCGTTCAGCAGGAATTTGTTGAAGACGAACTAACTGATCTTTCAACTGTATAACGAGCTCATCTACGGTAGGTACCTCGCCTTTCCAATCAGCCGGCTTTGTGCCGTTCCCAAATAATTCGAGATAGTTTGTTGGAAGATGGGTCGTTTTGTGGGGGAAGCCGAACATAAACTGTTCAGTAACCGTTAATACATGGCCGATATGCCATTGAATCGTATTGTTAAAACAGTCTGGTTGTACATTTACTATTTCCTTCGAAACTGATTCTACATTTTTAATAAAATAACCTCTTGTCATCCCAAATTGTTTAAACACTAAGTTAGTCATACCTTTCTCCCCTTTCGAAATATCGACACTTCCATAATATACCATGATTATAGATGGATTAGGTAACATTAAGTGAACCTTGAAATAAAATTTGATTAAATTCACTTTATAAACCTTGATAAAAGAGTAAAAAGAAAAAGCATGTTTTGAAATAATAGATTCAATTGAATCATTCTTTTATCAAAAAGTTTCATCATTCAAATTTACAACGTTAAGGATATTCCAGTATAAAAAACCCAATCTCTCAGTGTCAAAAATGAGAAATTGGGATTTATTAAATTAACAATTGCGCCTGATTATTGAACATCTTAACTACTTTCGCTAACCCCTTTCTTGGATTAACGCCCCCCATCGTTTAATAACCTGATTTATGATTATACCTTCAATTCTTCATATTTAACTACATTGATAGTACTTTTGTTGCAACTGTTTGTTGAAATGCTTGATCATGTTCAACAATAACCATTGTAGGATTAAAACTCTGAATAAGCTCTTCAATCTGCATGCGCGAATAAATATCTATAAAGTTTAATGGTTCATCCCAAATATATAAATGAGCTTTTTCACATAAACTTTTGGCAATAAGCAGCTTTTTCTTTTGTCCACCAGAATAATGAGATAGATCTTTCGCAAATTGAATTCGGTCAAAATCCAGCTTACGCAGGATGGATTTAAATAACGTTTCATCAATCTCATGCTCTTCAATAAAGTCAGATAACAGTCCCTTTAAATGAGAGGTATCTTGTTGGACATAGGAAATAATGAGGCCTGAACTTACATTCATTGAGCCTGTATGCTGTATCGGTTTTCCTAGAATTAGTTTTAGGATACTGCTTTTTCCGCTTCCATTCTTTCCATCAAGTACAATGCGGTCACCTTGTTCAACTTTAAAGCTAATTGGCTTATTCACTATTTGGTCATCGTACTTAACAGACACATTAGTCAAATTAATCAATTCATTTGATTGAAATTCTAATGGTTCTAATTTTAATGAATCTGTTTTTTCCACATTTTTTAGCAGCTTAGACTTTTCCTCAATCGCTTTTTGTTGCCTTGATTCAAGGTTCTTCGCTCTCTTCATCATCTTTGCCGCTTTATGTCCTACATACCCCTTATCCAACTTAGAACCCGAATTCGTTGTTCCATTTTTGGAAGATTCCACTTGATTAGACCAACCTGCTGAGCGCTTTGAAGACTGTTTTAATCTCCCGATATCTTTTTGCAGACGTTGATTTGTTGCCTCTTCGTGTTCCTGCTGTCGATCAAAATTTAACTTCCAAGAAGAATAGTTACCACTTTGAACTTCAATATTTGCTCGATTTATAGATAAGATATGGTCAACACATCCATCTAAAAAGATTCTGTCATGTGAAATTAAGATAAACCCTTTTTTCTGCCTTAGATAATCAGAGACTATCTTTCGTGCATCAGTGTCTAGATGATTGGTTGGCTCATCAATCAATAGAAATTGACCCTCATTCAAAAAAAGTGCAGCAAGCAACACCTTTGTTTGTTCTCCATTTGATAATGTTTTAAATGGTCGGTACATGACCTCGGCATCTATATTTAGGTAGGATATTTCACGAAGAAATTCCCAATCTTCTGCTTGGGGGCAAATTTCATCTAAGATTTCATGAGTATACTTGTTTTTATCCGAAACTGGATAAGGGAAATAATTAAATTCTACCGAGAAAATGATTTTTCCACGATACTCATAATTCCCTAATAGTAAATGAAAGAATGTTGTTTTACCTCGGCCATTTCTGCCGATAAATCCAAGTTTCCAATCTGTATCGATTTGAAAGTTTACATCTTCAAAAATATTGTCAAAGCTTCCTGGATAAGAAAAAGTTAAGTTTTGTACTTGTATCATTGACATGATCATTCCTCCTTTGTATATCAACACTTTTTACTTTTCATACAAAGTCGGCACATCCATCGATTCTCATTTCTCCGTATAAGGTTGATGGATATTAACGACTTATACGGAGTATTACATGCGTAACAATCGTATCTGAATTGCTCATGTCTCTCCCTCCTTTATTTATTCGATATAAAATCTTATCAATGAGAGAATAAAAAAATCCTCCCAATTTGTAATTGGAAGGATTAGTCTTTCACTTATAGTAAATAAGGTGCTTTTTTGCCATTGGAATCATGACAAATAAAGTGTAAATTGATTTATAAAAATGGATAGACTAATCCTATATTTTGTAGTTTGAAGTTATTCATTTCAAATAAAAATATAGATTAGTTAATCATTGTCCATCCATCAGTCCTCTCATCATTGTATTTTAATCTTAACAATTTTTTTTATGGAAAACAACATCACATATCGTTTACAATTCCCATTTATTATAAAAACCAAATGAAAAGTAAGTTTTTATTCAAGGAAGTTTTTCTTTCTTAGGGTAAATTAGACACCTTCCCCATACAGAACCGTTCTTGCGCAATTAACGCACAGCTATACTCTTACGTATACATTTACTTTATTTTTGGCGATATTCACCTGATGAATAAAATAAACCAGGTATTAGCAAACTTATTAAGCTTTTTCTTCACTTTTATGATTATTGAATATTTCCAATAATTCTCCGTTTAAATACTTTTTATTATTATTTAAGGTTCCCTCTATATGATCTCTTAAGATGTATTTACTAAATGTAACTTACTATCTCTTTAAATACATAGAGGGATTTTTTAACAAGCCCTCAAAATCTAAGCCTTCGTTTCAGATCCTTTGTTTATTAAAAGCGTCTTTTGTATTGCATTTATTTCGATCGTTAAATGCTTAATACGGTAGCTTTCAATCCTAGTCGCTTTATCCAAATGTTGGTCATCTAGAACAAATTGAACTCTGTCTGAAATTCGTCTTAGCATTCTCCACAACGCAAATTTCATAAATATTTCAGGGAGCTCTTTTGCCTGCTAAAACGTATTCAGTGTTGTTAAGTTAAGGTATAGACTGAAATTCCGTACCCAACAGGCTTTACAATTTCCTTAAGGGGTTCCTAAGCTTCAATATCAAAGCGGACATATTTGTTTGAATCATGTTGGTTCCTCTACTTTAGAAGATGATATCTCAATTACCTATAATATAAGTGAATAAGGGTTCTCTAAATAATAGATGACCCTTGCCAGAAACTCAGCTGCTGGTGCTCCATCTATGATTTGGTGATCAAAAGTTAAGCTTAATGGCAGTTCTTTGCTCTTAACCACTTGGCCTTCTTCATCCAGAGTTAGTTTGTCTTGAAGACTTCCTATCCCTAAAATGCCAGATTCAGGTGTATTTAAAATTGGAGTAAAGTATTCGACACCACTTTGCCCTAGATTTGTAATGGTAAATGTTGAACCCGTTACGAGATCGTTTTCAAGGCTTCCTTCTCGTGCCGCTTGTGTAGTCCTTGTGATGTTTCCACTTAATTCCTTTAAGCTCATCTGGTGAGCATTCCGTATGACCGGTACCATCAGTCCGTCCGATAAAGCAGTTGCCATTCCAAGATGGACTTCTTCAAAGGTTTGGAAGCCATTCATATCCAGTTCATACCAACTATTCATCTCAGGAAACTCTCTTAATGCTAGAATCGTCGCTTTGGCAACACAAACAGTAAGACTAAGACTACCAGCGATTTCTGTTTCGGTAAGATGGCCCTTAATAGTCTGTTTAAACAACATAAAAGCAGTTAAATCAGCTTTTCTATGAATCGTTAATTGAGCCGATTGAGCTAAACTATTTCTCATTCTTTTGGCAATAACCATACGCATACCCGTGAGTCCTGTACCAAGGTTTCGGTCAGCCGTGTTGACCGGGAAAGAATGAATTTCAACCGCAGGAGCTACTTCCTTAGAAGAAGAAATTTCATAAGCTTCTATATCTCTTCTGGTAATCCGATTATTTCCACCTGTACCTCTAACCAAAGCGAGATTAATATTCTTCTCTTTTGCTAATTTCCTAGCAAGTGGACTAGCAAAAATACGTCCTGAGTGCGATTCGATTGGTTTTTCGATTTGAGGCACATTCTTCTGTTCTATTTCTTTACCTTCTAGCTTGTCTTCTGGGGCTATTTCGGCAGGCTGAGAAAGGATTGCTTCACCATCTTGAGCAACAATTCCAATTACTTCTTTAACCGGTACTTCCGCCCCCTGTTGTGCAATGACTTTTAATAACACCCCATCTGCTGGTGCTTCTACATCCATTGTTAATTTTTCAGAACTGATCGTGCAGATAGGCTCTCCCTTTTTAACGGGTTCTCCTTCTTTTTTGAACCATTCATCCACATTTCCACTAGTCATCGTTAACCCCAACTTAGGCATTAAAACATCTGTTGCCATGATTATTCACCACCTTAAACTAAGATTCTCTTATTTAAATCAAAGATAATTTCTTCTGCTACCTTTAAGACTTTATCTACATTTGGAATATATAGGTCCTCAAGGTTCTTTGCAAATGGAACAGGTGTGTTCGGTGCACATACACATTTAACTGGAGCATCCAAATAATCAAACGCTTTATCTGATACGACACTCGCAATATCAGTAGCCGTATTATTGTGTGGATTCGATTCATCAATCACGATTAATCGGTTGGTCTTTTTAACAGAATTGATAACAGTCTCCTGATCCCATGGAGCCACCGTTAACAGATCGATGACTTCTACTGAGATATCCTGCTTTGCTAAACGATCTGCCACCTCTTCCGCTACATAGAACATTTTTCCGATTGAAACAATCGTTAAGTCAGTACCTTCTCTTTTCACCTTTGCTTTTCCAATTTCAACCGTATAATATCCTTCAGGAACTTCACCTTTTAGACCATAAATGGTTTTATCCTCTGAGAATACAACGATGTTATCATCCTTAATAGATGAAAGCAGTAATCCTTTTGCATCATATGGATTGGAAGGAACAACGACCTTAACTCCTGGAATGGACCCAAGAATCCCGTAATAACAGCCTGAATGCTGTGCTGCAGCTGATGCACCTGCTCCATGATTTGTTCGAACCGTCATTGGAATGGTTGCTTTTCCTCCGAACATGTAACGCATTTTCGATCCTTGTCCAAGGATGGTGTCAAAGCAGAACCCAAGAAAGTCATTAAACATTAATTCCGGGATAGGTCTTAAGCCTGTTGCTGCAGCCCCTACTGCTGCTCCCATATAACCCATTTCAGAAATCGGTGTATCGATCACACGTTCTGTTCCATACTTTTCCACTAACCCTTTCGTTAAGCCGAATACACCTCCCCAAGCTCCTGTTTCATTTAAGTGCTCGACAGTGGCACCACCCGCTATATCCTCACCAAGCAGGATCACTCGTTCATCTTGAGCCATCGCTATATCCAACGCCTCATTGATTGCTTGCATCATCGTTATTTTTCTTTCCATTTCTCGACACTCCCTTTCAAATGATTAAGCATATACATCTTCATATAAAGATTCTGCTCTTGGCTCCGGACTATTCTCAGCAAATTTAATCGCTTCAATAATCTTTTCTTCCGAAACTTTCTCAATTTCATCTGCTTCGATCTCTGAGATGAGATTTAGCTCAATGGCCTGCTTACGGAAAAGGGAAATACAATCTTTATCAGCAAGCTCTTTTTCTGCTCCATCCTTTGCTTTATACTTTTGTTCATCTCCCTCAAAATGACCATAGTTACGATAAGTCACACATTCGATTAAAGTCGGTCCTTCCCCACGTCTCGCACGCTCGATCGCTTTCTCCGCTTCCTTATAGACTTCAAGCACATCTTTTCCATCAACCCTAACTCCAGGCATGTTATACGCTGCGCTTCTTTCAGCAATCGTTTTTGAGCCTGAAGAATAGGTTTGTGGTGTTGCCTCAGCAAACATATTATTTTCACAAACGAAGATAACAGGCAGTTTCCAAATAGATGCTAAATTAAGACCTTCATGGAATGTTCCCTCATTTGCCGCACCATCACCGAAGAAACAAACAACGACAGAATCAGTCTTTAAATACTTATTCCTAAGTCCCGCTCCTACAGCGAGAGGAATACCTCCACCAACCATTCCATTTGCACCGAGCATCCCTTTGTCAATATCCGCAATATGCATGGAACCGCCTTTTCCTTTACAAAGTCCGGTTTCTTTGCCATAAATCTCTGCCATCATTCCATCTAAATCACATCCCTTGGCAATACAATGTCCATGTCCTCGATGGGTACTAGTAATGTAATCGCTATCAGTTAAATGGGCACAAAAACCTGTTGCAACAGCTTCCTCACCTGCATATAAGTGCACAAAACCAGGTATTTCACCCTTCGCAAATATATCGTGAACTTTGTCTTCAAATTGACGAATTTCATTCATTTTTTGGTAGATCCATAACGCATCCTGCTTTTTCATCATAATTCCTCCTCTTCTTTATGCGTGAATCGCTTTAAACAACATACTTTCGGCTGTTTCACCAATCGTCTCTGACAAGTTGGGATGTCCATATATAAGTGAACTCAGTTCTTCAATTCGGCCTTCTGATTGCTTCACGGCTAGAATTTGATTGATTAACTCGGTTGCATTTGCCCCAACCACAACTGCCCCTAATATTTCATGATCATTTTTCTCGGTGATTAATTTGACAAATCCTTCTGTTTCGTCCATTGCTATTGCTCTTCCATTCGATTTAAACGTCATTTTCTTAGTTAACACATCATATCCCTTTACCTTCGCTTGCTTTTCATTAAGGCCAAACGAGGCGATTTCAGGATGTGTGTACACACATCTAGGAATGTCATCTTGATTTATTGTAGAATGACGTTCATTAAGAATGGCCGCGACAGCTACTAATCCTTCCTGGCTTGCCACATGTGCAAGCTGATAGCCCCCTATTACATCTCCAATGGCATACACATGATTTTTACTCGTTAAATAGTTACGATTCACTTTAATAAATTTCTTGTTTTCATCCATTTCTAAATGTAAGGCATCGGCAATTTCGATATTAGCTCTCCTACCTGTTGCCACAAGCAGATGCGTGTAAGGAATCTTATGATGTTCTAAATGTACATCGGTACGTGTTACGTCAAGAATCGTTGCTTTTGTATAGTAAGCGATTCCAAGCTGATCCATTTTCTTTTTTAAAATTTCACGAGCATCGTCGTCTTCTGTTAAAAGAATGTCATCTGCTGCTTCAATGACCGTAACCTTTGTACCAAGAGGAGCCATCGCAAAGGCTAATTCAATTCCAATTACTCCCCCACCAATAATGATTAGTTCTTTAGGCTGTTCTTTTATATCAAAAAAGCTATCTGTCGTATGGTAAAACACTTGGTCTAGCCCCTTGATAGACGGAACATACGGTCTGCTTCCAGTTGCAAGGATGATATCTTTGCTCTTGAACTCTTGATGATTGACCATCACAACCATGCTTTCCAATATCGTTGCTTCACCCTTAATCAAGGTGATGTTGTTTTTTTGTAACAAATACTCAATGCCGTGTACCAATGTTCCCACTACTTTATCTTTACGTTCTACAAGCCTCTCATAGTCAATATGCTTTACCTCAGCTGAGATCCCGTAAAGATTCGCTTTTTTAATGTTTTCAAGCCATTCGCTGTGCTGTAAAAATGTCTTTGATGGAATGCACCCAACATTTAAACATGTTCCACCTAAAGACGATTTTTCGATGATGGCTACTTTCTTTCCTTTTTGAGCTGCCCTGATTGCTGCAACATACCCACCTGGTCCGGCACCAATTACGATTAAATCAAAGTGCTTCAAGATTCCTTCCCTCCTGTCCCTAAAAATGCTGCTGTTACAGTATGTTTGTGATGAAGACATCAACTGTTTTTATTGATGATCTCACTTTTCATATATGCAATTATCGCGCCAACATCAAAACCCACTACTAGAAGGGGAGGTTTTAAATAAAGAAATAAAAAATGCGACAATCGTTTCAGATCGTCGCATTTCGTCTCATTTTAATTCAATCTATATTTAGTGATTTTTCGATAAAGAGTGCTTTTTGACATTGATAATTGTTTGGCTGATAAAGGAATATTCCCATTGTTTTGAATCAAAGCATTCATAATCTGTTCTTTTTCTATTTGTTCCTTAAAATTTATATCTTCGCTGCTAGTCTCTGGATGCTGCAGGATTAATCCACCTTTATGAATCAACTGGATTAACTGTTCCCTAGTTGGTGTCCTTTCTCTGTAGTACACATGACACCTTTCCAAAAAGTTATTCAGCTCACGTATATTTCCATTCCATTGGTTCTGTTCTGCTACTTCAATTAATTCTTTTTCCCAAAAAGGATACCATGCGTTCGCGTCTTCATAAGATTTTATCAACTCACGTATATCTTCTTTACGTTCTCTTAAAGGAGGGATATGAAGTGGACAAACATACACTCGATAAAACAAATCTTCTCGAAATTCCCCATTTATGACAAGGGTTTTTAAGTCTTGATTGCTTGCTGTAATGAGTCTAAAATTCACTTGTATTTCTTGATTTCCACCAATTCGAGTCAGCTTCTTTTCTTGAAGAACCCGCAACAAGTCAGACTGCATCGAGGCTGGCATATCCTCTATTTCATCGAGAAATAAGGTTCCATTATTGGCCTGCTCAATTTTCCCTTGATAGCCATTAGCATTAGCTCCTGTAAAAGCGCCCTTTTCGTAACCGAATAATTCACTTTCCATCAAATTATCCGGGATAGAACCACAATTTACACTAACGAGCTTCCCCTCTGAAAAAGGACTGTTTACATGGATGGTATTTGCCAGCACTTCTTTCCCCGTCCCTGTTTCACCAAATAAATGAATAGGTGCTGAAGTAGGTGCAACAATTTTTACTTCCTCTAATAATTCATGATACGTCTTACTCCGGCCAGCAACATAAGGAAAGACAAACGTTTTATCCGCTACTCTTTGTTTCAAGCCATGTACAAAGTAGCCGATACAGGCATCTTCCTTCCAAATAGGTTCCTGTATACCGATCAGCCAATCAGTGGTTTTTATATCATTCAGTTTTTTTCCTAAATAGGATTCAGGCTCGTTTATTAGTTCAGTGGATATATGTAGAATGGTCATGGAGGAATCGCACAGAATGCCAGGTTGTTTTTTACTAGAGTAATATTGCAGCATGTACTTCTGGTCTTCATATGCCTTTCTTTGTAATGCTTCTGAGATATAGTCAGCAATCAGTTGGACCCTTACTAAGAAATCAAATTCTTTTGGATAGTGGGCAGGCATTGATAAGTCTACTACCCCTTTAACTTGCCCATCCTCTCCAAATATAGGAGAAGACACACAGCTCCATCTTTGGGAGGCTTTAGCGAAATGCTCGTATCCATGGATGATATTCGCCTCTTTTGTTCGTAAAGCGACACCAATCGCATTCGTTCCAACCACCGATTCGGTCCATTGAGAACCTTCCCAAAACCCTATTTCTCTCGCAGTTTCTCTCAATCTCTCATTTCCAGATTGCCATAAAATATAACCCTCTGCATCTGTTAGGACTAGAATAAAATCCATATTTTTAAACAGTATACGAAAGCGGTCCATGCTTCTCTTTGCCAATGAAATCAGAGTCTCATTATTTCTCAATTTTTCTTGAAAATCACTTGTCGTAAGAATTCGGTTGCCGACCCCCTGATTCGGGTTCACTTTAAATTTCTTACTAAGCTTCCAAGAATCGCTAATGACCTTATCGATTTTAGATGGATCCAGTTTATTTTCATGAATATACTTCTCCCAAGTTTGCCGAATCTCCATACTCATGTACATCAGCCCCCTCTTGTATCCCCTTTCATTATATAATTGTGATAGGTTCGGTTCAATTACATATGTTTATTATTATTGTAACAACGTTAAATAAAACGCTGGTACGGTATACATTGCTTTCAATCATTTCCTCTACTTTATGATGATCTGCTTGATCAAAGTCTATTTTGGATATGTTGTCATCCAATGATATATTCCCCTCTTTAAGTAAATGGTGAATATAATGTGCCAATGATGATTATTCAAAATGGATCGAATTAAGGTAAAGATCCTTCACAATCACGTGTTAACACCTCGATATGAGAATTTTTTCGCATTGAGTTTTCGTCCTTAAAATTATCAATGAATAAGCCTCTTTTCCTTTTGCTCCTCAATCTTTCCTGTATACTTATTGTAATGAACGGCGACGGTTCCAACTGGACCATTTGTTTTTAAAAACAATGATTTCAAGTGTTTGATCCTGCCAGTCCTTATCATAATAGGCTTCACGATACAAGAACAAAATGACATCTGCGTCTTGTTCCAAACTTTCCGATTCCCGAATATCTTACATTATCAGGTGTTTATTGGCTCTTGATTCTTCGATCGATTTAGCTGCGCCAGACAAACGACTGAACACTGAAAATCCTTTGCCATCGTTTTGAGAGATTTGGATATTTCCGTCACCTGTAAATGGGAATTCCCTCCGTAAAGCTCACCAGAACGGATGAGTGTTAAGTAATCAATAAAAAGAATCGGTTTTTTTGTTTGGCAATTGATTCATCAATTTTCGCGTTTTCGCTCTCATCTCTGCTACCGTTTGTCCAGCACCATCAAAAATTTGCATATGCGTTCCATTTAGATAACCAATCACATCCGACCATTTAAATAGAGGTGCCTGTCACTTTTGCACAAATAAAAAGTGACAGGCACCGAAATATTTTCTCTTTGATTAATGACAGTAAGCAGTTAGCACACGATTTGTTCACGATGTCTTTGTATGAATTTTATTTGTGATAAATAAAAATCGATCATTACATAATGTAAGAAACGTTGATAAATTAGATTTTCTTATCGTAATCAGGTCATAAAATATTAACAAACCGATCCATTATATCTAAGACATCACTTACTAATAAGTGTTATCTTTGTTGTTAAAAGTGTTTAATCGTTCATCTAATTTTCTTTCTACTTCCTCTTTTAAATGGGACTTATCTTGTGATACATATCTGATAGAACCTCCTTTATATTTAAATAGATTCTCACATTCCGGGCATCTTATATGCATATGTTTGCTCCTTTAGATTTTTTGGTAAAATAACCATCCTCCCTCACAATTTTCGATTACATGACATAATGATTACCTCTTACTATCTAATATTCTATCAACTTCGACAAAACTTGATGGTAACTGGCACCCAACCACAATCTCTTTGTCAAATTATATCTGAATGTTTGGAAATGTTTTCCTTGAGTTTCTTCCTCTTAATATGTAAAACTAGTTTTGTAAGTGTAATATTTTGACACTTATTTTTTCTTGTGTCGACCATTACATAATACAAATCATGAGGAGGAATAGCATGAGCCAATTAGTAGTTCAATTAAGAGAAAGAGTAGAAAAGTTTCTGAATGGAAAGAAGAAGCTCTTTATTAATGGAGAGTTTGTGGAAAGTGTTTCCCAAAAAACATTTGAGACATATAACCCAGCTACAGGTGAAGTGCTTGCGCATGTATTTGAAGCAGGGCCAGAGGACATCGATTTAGCTGTTAAAGCTGCTCGCAAAGCCTTTGATGAAGGTCCATGGTCTAAGATGGGAACAGCTGAGAGAAGCCGCTTAATGTACAAGCTGGCAGATTTAATGGAAGAACATAAAGATGATTTAGCTCAATTAGAAACATTAGATAATGGTAAACCAATTAGAGAAACAACGAATGCAGATATTCCTTTAGCTATAGAACATATGCGTTATTACGCAGGTTGGACGACAAAGATCGTCGGCCAAACAATTCCTGTCAATGGCCCGTATTTTAACTTTACCCGTCATGAAGCTGTTGGTGTAGTCGGGCAGATTATCCCTTGGAACTTCCCATTATTAATGGCAATGTGGAAGCTGGGAGCTGCTTTAGCAACTGGCTGTACAGTCGTATTAAAGCCTGCAGAACAAACACCTTTATCTGCACTATACTTAGCAGAATTAGCTCAAGAAGCTGGATTCCCAGCAGGAGTTCTTAATATTGTTCCTGGTTTTGGTGAGACGGCAGGTCAACCACTAGTCGATCATCCAAAAGTAGATAAAATTGCCTTCACAGGATCAACTGAAGTTGGAAAACTAATTATGGAAAAGGCAGCTAAAACGTTAAAACGAGTCACACTTGAATTAGGCGGAAAATCTCCGAACATCATTTTACCTGATGCAGACCTTACAGAAGCCATTCCTGGTGCATTAAACGGGGTTATGTTTAACCAGGGGCAAGTTTGCTGTGCTGGATCTCGCGTGTTCGTTCAAAAGAAACAATTCGATAATGTAGTGGCTGACATGGTGAGTCACGCAGAAAAAATTAAACAAGGATCAGGAATCCACGCTGATACAGAAATTGGTCCACTTGTTTCGACAGAACAACAAAACCGGGTATTAGGCTATATTGAAAAAGGTGTAAATGAAGGTGCTGAACTATTAGTAGGTGGAACAAAACCATATGAACAAGGTTACTTCGTATCTCCTACTATTTTTGCAAATGTTAATGATGAAATGACGATTGCGAAAGAAGAAATCTTTGGTCCAGTCATTTCAGCTATGCCTTATGATGATGTAGATGATCTGATTGCTCGTGCAAATAATAGTGAATATGGACTAGCTGCCGGGGTTTGGACAAGGGATGTGGCAAAAGCCCACTATATTGCGGAAAACCTTCGTGCAGGAACTGTATGGGTAAACTGCTACAATGTCTTTGATGCTGCATCACCATTTGGCGGTTACAAGCAATCGGGTATTGGCCGTGAAATGGGATCTTACGCATTGAACAACTACACTGAAGTTAAGAGCGTTTGGATTTCTAAGAAATAAAGCAACTGAATTTCTTAAGAAAATGGCAATGTTTCTTTAAGCATTGCCATTTTTTATTCACAATGAAACGCAACTCCCACTCGACTTTGTCATTAGTATGCTAGCAATCAATCCACTAATTTTGTCTTCATCTTTATTAATACTAGTTGTAGGATTGATTCTCTCATCTTTCGGCTTTTTGTCATTTCACCAATTGTTTTCTTTTTATTTTTTCCTCATAAATAAAACCTTTCTTGCCTTCTTAAAGTTGAAAAAAATAAGAACCTTTAAGGAGCCTTTGTGTGCTGCAAGAACAGGATTATATCATTTGAATTACACCAAAAAGAATCCAGTAGGCGACAATTGCGATTACTTTCCAAGCAGTTTTTCTAAACATAACAGCTATTATTAAACATAGTAAAGTGAAAACTGAAAAACCAATGACTCTAAGCTCGCCTGCTAATGGTCTTATGTTATTTAAAATAGCTAGAATGCTAGAAACAATAAAAATCACGACAAAAATCGGTGTTGTTTTTCCACTGGAATTCATAGATATTTATTCTCCTTTTTACTAGTAATGCATATATAATTATAGCATTTTTTGGAAATTAGATATATTCAAGAAGCAACAAATATTTCCAAGATATTTCAAGAAACGAATATAAAAAGACAGCGGGATAAAACGATGATCTTGCTCCACTATATTATTCAAGTACTTCTGTTGTCTAAGTTGCGTACCTTCGGGTATGCTCTTGACTTTTTTCAACTCTTGACATGATTTTTTGTGGAATAACTATTTTTTTACCTTATACAAATTTTATGGTATACAGAAAAAATGGTAGGGTAAACTCATACTAAAAACAAGAAGTTTAGTAAAGAGAGTGTGTCCATGAATTATATTTACAGTTTAGCGTGCTTGTTCTCAGGATTATTTCTGGTAAACCTGATTTTTTCTTATCAAAGCAAACACATTGATCCAGCTTTTTGGGAAACACTTAAGTTCCAGCTCCTTGTCTTACCGTTATTTTTAACCGCAAATATGCTAATCGGTTATGGAATAAAGTTTGGGTTTAAAGCTGTAGACAACCTGACGTATGTCTTAGTTACCTCTAAAGGAATAGAAATTCTGATCTCATTGATGATGGGATATATGTTTCTAAAGGAAATTCCTACTTGGAAAACATTATTGGGATTTTCGATTATTATTGTTGGGTTGATTATCTCAAAAATAAAATAGAGGTATTTATATAACGGATAAATGACAAGGTTTTATCACCAATTGAGAAAGCCGGCATTATTTTTATGTTAAGCCTTTTTTGAACAGCTACATTTTCAATATAGGGTAGCGCCCCATAGAGCAAAAAACACCTCTTTAGATGCTAACATTTTTACCATTTTTTAGATTTTATATTGATTTTTTTTTGTTATTCCATTATGATAAAATAAAGTTTTTCCTTTAGGAAACATTTTAACGTCAGGTAAAAATGTTTGTCTATAGAAAAATATTCAAAGTAGCTATATATGAAGGTAAAGTCAATGAATTGAGTTTTTTCTATCTATTGTGATCCCCTATTTTTTATATAAAAAAGAATGAGAAGCAGCCTGGAACTGTTTCTCATTCTTTTAATGATTGCAGATTTTATTGTACTTGAAGTTCTGCAATCATATCTTCTAAACGTTCTTTTTGTGCTACTAACTCTTCTACAGAAGGCTGATATGAAGGTGCTCCTGCTCCTTGTACACTTCTAAACGATTGATTAGGTTGTACAAGTCTTTGTAATTGACCTCCATTTTGTTCATACAAACGGTATCCCACTGCACCTACTACTGTGCCTGATACAAAACCCATTAAAAAGTCGCGATTAATCATTGTATAATTCCCCCATTAAATTAGTTGTATATATCAATTCATGTAAAAGACATGAATGAATATCTAGATGATCGTGTGTAGACGTTGAGTTTGAAATTTTTGTTTTTCATGAAATAGCTCTAGTACGTTGACAATCCATGTAATCATAGCCACATAAAGCATATTAGAGGGACCTAGGGATAATAAAGTAATTATGCCTGTTATGATGTCTGGATGCTTAATTTTATCCGTCGACCCATGAGACAATACAGTATATCCAGTGGCTACAACTGCTCCATATACTAAAGCATCCGGTTTATAGAAGGATGACTTTCGTATACCTGCTAACAATAATAAACATCCAGAAAATAGAGTCCGCAACCAATCTTTTCGAGTTGTTGGATCTATCTGAATCATAATATCATCTAACGGATCTAAGCGAATTTGCTGAAAAAAAATAGATATATACCGAAAAATAGTATTACGAGAAAGATGTGAAAAATCATATTTAATTAACATGGTTTGAATTGTAGGTTCTACCCTCACAAATAAAATACCTTTGAGGGAAGAAAACATATGCTCAATTTCCTTGTAATCCGTCTTGTCTCGTAAGGATGGAATCTGTAATCGAAGGCGGCCTGGTATATCATGCAGAACATAAAACTTTGGATTCATTCGATTCATCTCCTGTCCATAGAATACGTGCACTATTTATGACTACACCAATCGTAGCTGCATTATGAATAGCTGCTCCAACGATTGGCGAAAAAATGCCCAATGCTCCAAATAAAATAGCAAGACCATTAATTGCAAAGGTTACAATGAAGTTTTGTTTAATAATATTCATCGTTTTTCTAGAAAGTCCTACTAATTCTGAGAGCATTTCTGGGTTATCGGAGGTAATAATGACGTCACTCGCTTCTGATGCAATATCTGTTCGTTTAGCTCCCATTGTGACTCCTACATCGGCATGAGCGAGAGCTGGTGCATCATTTATTCCATCTCCTACCATCATGACAGATCCTCGTTTCCCATAGTGTTTTACATAAGTAGCTTTGTCTTCTGGCAGAGCCTCTGCATGATACCAATTTAATCGTAAACGTCGTGCCATTTCTCTTGCGACGGTGCGTTTATCGCCTGTGAGCATGATAATGTCATCAATTCCTTGTTTACGAAGATGCTGAACAGTGCGGTGCATACCTGATCGGATTTTATCGAAAATACTCACTACACCTATGAGTGTTTGATCGTAGGCTACATAGATTACATTTTCATCTTTCTCTAACTTGTGAAGGAAATGATCTACTTTAATTTTCGACTCATTCATAAAGCGAAGACTTCCTACAAAAATTTGTTTTCCATCTAAGAAGGTACTAATTCCTTTTCCGACTACTGTTTCTACTTGAGCATTGTTATCTCGCATTGGAATTGGGATTCCCCATTTACTAGCCTGTTTAACAATAGCATCAGCAATAGGATGCGAAGAATTCTTTTCAGCTGTAGCAGCGAAGCGAATGACATCCTCTTGTTGGTATCCTTCACATGCAATAACATGTTGTACTACAGGTGCTCCTTCTGTAATAGTTCCTGTTTTATCAAGAATAATAGTGGTGAGTTTAGACATCTCTTCAATATGATGACTACCTTTTACAATAGCTCCTTTTTTCGCAGCACGACCAATTGAAGCATAAAGTGCAGTCGCTGTAGATAATTTAATTCCACAAATAAAGTCAATAACAAGCATGTTCATGGAACGATTGACGTTGCGTGTTAAAAGAAGTGTTAACAGTGCTAATCCAAATGAAACAGGTATCATCTTTTCAGCCAGGGTATCAGCAATATTTTGAATAGGTGCTTGTTTTTCCTGTGCTTCTTCTAACAATTTGACAATACGAGAAATAGCTGTATCGTCACCCACTTTCTCTACTATTACTATAAGGTGACCATTTTGCAAAACACTTCCTGCATATACACATTCGTCTTTTTTTAATTCTTTTGGCATGTACTCACCAGTAATAGAGGATTCATCTGCCGTTCCATATCCTTCTATGACGACTCCATCTGCTGGAATTTTTTCTCCAGTAAACACAACTACTCGATCGCCAACTTGTATTTCTTCTAATGAAACTTTCTCTTCAATACCTTCTTCATTAACTTTCCAAGCATAACAAGTATCTAGTTCTAAAACAGAATGGATGTATTGCTTTGTTTGCTGGGATGTATATTCGGTTAGTAATTCACTAATAGTAGACATAATGGTAATAACCAAAGCAGATCCAGGGTTACCAATATACAAGGAAGCAAAGATGGAAGCAGCAGTCAACGTGTTAGCATTTCCCTTTTTTTCTTTAAATAAGTTTAAAATCCCATCTTTTATAACATTAAAAGATGTAGCAATTGCAGTTACCATTGCTCCTAAATGAAATGTATGTTTCCACATAATGGAGGCAGGAGATTTTTGTATGTACCAATTTGCTACAAACATAGTAATAGAGCTTACAATTGGTGCTATTTGTTTCCAAACCGAAGATAACCATTCTGATGGGTTATTGATTTTTAAAAATGAGAAAATGAATTGTCTCAGTTTTACTAAAGAAATTTCTAAGTCATGATAAACTAGAATACTTCCTGTCATCTGCGTATAAACAGCCGAACGAACACCAGGAAAAGATCGTAACCAGCATTCAATTTGACCTGGTTCTATAACTTTTGAAATATAAAAGCGTGTTCTTCCTGGTAAAGAATGTTCTATACGCACTGTATTCGTTATCACCTATTTGAATCCCCCTTAATAATGCTATAAGACCAATATAATAGGCTTGCTGAAAAAGCAGGTGCATTGCCAAAGGATTGTATTCCTTTTCCTAGTAAGAATAAAATAAAGAGACTATCAAAATCTGCAAACCCATTGGTTTGCTTCTTAATACCTTTATCAATAAACTGTAACGTATTTTTCATGCCATTCATTAACATAGCATCTTTATGTAAGATTGCGTTTGATGCTATTTGTACAATGTTAGTCATTATTTCATCCAATTCATCTTGACTAATATGAGGAACAATAAATTCAATAACAAGGCTTCCTGTTATTTCTGATGCTTTAGATGTTAATATAAGGGGATGACTCTGTACCTGTTTACCTAATGCTTCTGCTACAATAGGATGTTTCCAGCTATCACATTGTAAACGTAGTCTACCTGGCATAGCATGGATTACTTTTACTTTCTGATCCCGGAATTGGGACATTATTTTTGGAGCAATCAAAGAGGCTCCAATTCCCACAAGAGTAGGTACCACTGTTCATCCCTCCTTAGAGGATAAATTCTTTCTGATAAACTTCATCAACTATATAAAACCATGATTCTAGTTCCTTCATATCACTCACATGCGACGCATCATATGTAATAAGTAAACTACCAGTTGCTTGTGTAAACTGTACATCATACACTAAAATTTGCTCTTTTAACTTTGCTATAATCGTGTTTATTAATAGTACATTTTTCTTCCATGTAGGGGATTGAAGGCGAATACGTCCAGGGATAAAATGCATAAGTGTAATATCATATTTACCTAGTTTTCTTTCTACATGTTTCAACATTATTTTTTCCGTTATTCTTCCAATCATGTTAAATACCACCAATCTAATTCAACATTTTACCAATTATCTCTTTCTAAAGCAATGTATTGTTAAGTTATTGTAAATATTATGATTTTAACTGTTACACAAACAATCTTTTCTTTATATGTGCTTAATAATTCTACTAATATATTCATTCTCCTTTGAAAACAGAGGAATAAAATGTTTTATTAATTATTAAAAAGTTTAAAAATAAGGTTCTGGTTCAAAACCTGTGGAGAAAGTTGCGACTAAGGAAGAAAGTTTTTTCGTTTACCGTTCTCTTGAACATTTATCCGATCAATCTTCATTTCGCAAAATTCACAATAAAAATGATATTGATAGGTTCTATCTTACTTCCGCAATACGAGCATGTCTTCAATACCTTCACCTCTTTTTTAAAAAGCCCTTAAAATTTACGACTCATTGATATTTTCTATACAAGGCAATGACAGCTTTATTTTCTTTTTCCCACTCAACATTTCTCAAAGTTGGAATATTGAAATGTTTCTCCATGTAATCCATTAGAAAAGCTAATTTTTTATCCTTCTCATTATCGCTAATATTTAAATGTAAGATTGTTTCATATTGACTATTTAAATCGGCTAAATTCTTCATTCTCTCTCAATCCTTTTCTCCAGTAGCCTCTTTCACAGTTTTAGCGAACTACGCAATGAAATTTTTATCTTTTTTACATTTTTTGGTATAAACATCAGAGGAATAGACACCTTATTCTTTAAGGTACAAGGTCAAGATTCCATCATTGTTTTGTTGCTGCATCGATGACCTTGTACCGAAGTTTTTGTGTCTATTACGCATTTTTAGTTCCCCATTAGCATTCCTGTAGAGAGTTAATTATTGACTTTGATAAAAAAAGAGCTCCTCAGTAAGATTGAATATAGACACCACTCTAAACTCAAATCTTAAGGAGGAAACTCTACTATGAAGTATAAAATGCAAGACAAACAAAATCAACTTATTGAAAGAATCTCAGACCGCCATCTCGTTGTCGGTGTTGATATTGCCCAACAAGTCCATGTAGCTCGAGCTGTAAATTATCGTGGTATTGTGGTTGGTAATCCTCTCTCTTTCGAAAATAATGAAGTGGGCTTTACTAGGTTACTAGAATGGATCAAAGGATTAAAAGATTTAAAAAATTTTGATAAAGCAATAGTTGGTATGGAGCCTACCGGACACTACTGGATTAACTTATCAAAATGGCTATATGAACAAAACATTGATGTCGTAACAGTTAATCCTCACCTTGTAAAAAAGAATAAGGAAAACCGAGATAACACCCAATCCAAAAGTGATATAAAAGACGCTCTCGTCATCGCTGATATGGTTAAGAATGGTTACTATGCTTTGATTCGTCCATCTTCAGAGCCTTTCGAAAAACTTCGAGTATTAATGGCTAACCGTGACGTGATTGTTAAACGGCTCGTCAGTTCCATCAACCAAATAAATCGTTGGGTAGATGTTGTCTTCCCTGAACTTCGACAGGTATTTAAAGACGTCAAAGGTAAAGGGTCAATCGCGACTCTTCGCTTATTTCCTACACCAATGGAACTACGTTCCATGGAAGCACAGGATATAGTTAACGGTTGGAAAACAGTGATGAAGAGACACGCTGGTTTAAAAAAAGCACAGTTACTAATAGAATTGGCCAAACATTCTGTTGGTAGTCACCAAGCACATGATGCTTATAAACTACACTTAGAACAATTACTTGAAGAATTTGATCTCACTACAGCTCAACTCGAAAGAGTCGAAAAAGAAGTTACTGGTGTACTTAAACAAATTCCTTTCGCAAGGAAATTACTTGCCATTAAAGGAATTAGTGAAATTACACTAGCAGGCATTTTAGGAGAAGCAGGAGATTTAAGTGGTTTTGCCCATGGAAACTCTCTATTAAGACATGGAGGATTACATCTAGCAGAGGCTAGCTCGGGTAAATGGAAAGGACAAATCGTCATCTCTAAACGTGGGAGATCCAGACTGCGACGTTTCTTGTATTTAGCGACGATGAGTCTTATCATGAACAATTCCGAGTTCAAAGAGCTTCACTCCAACAATGTTAAAGAAAATAATGAAGAAAATGAAATCAATTATGAAACTGATTGGTAAGCTTGCAAGAATATTAGTAGGAATGGCCCGACGTAATGAATCTTATAGTCCTCAAAAAGTACAACCTTTAACACTATTAGCAGCATAACTGAAACTTATAAAGTAAATACCTATCAATTAATATTTAGATTAGTATTTTTCGAATGTTGCCTTATTCGTAGGATCTCAAAGAAAGCACGGAGTACTGGATGTGTTTAACCAAAGGGCACCGACCCGTTCCGTTAGCAAAACCGGCCTCCACCCCTTGGATAGGCATGACGAAGGAATGAGAGGGCTTAGACCCGTTGAGACATGGGAGGGATAGCCTCCAGGGGCGGCGTGGAGAATGCGTGCATCATATGGTAATAATTGGAGTTGTTTCTACCTCCTCTATTTCCGCATGCCTTCACGTAGCCAATATTATCAAAATTCATTCCATCATCCGTTTTTGTTCGATCATGTGGTTTGAAATCCTGCGAATAAGTGAGCATTCGAGAGATAAATGTATCTAACTGAGGGAGGCTAACAATATTATAGAAAGCCCGGATCCTAATGGAGTCCGAGCTTTCTACTTGTTCATAAAAATGGACCTTTACGAAGAACGATACATGTTTCAATAAAATTTATCTTATTGGAACTTTTACTTATTGAGTTAACGGATCTTTTATATACAGTATGATTTTCCACCGTATTCAACGTAAACAACGATAGGACTTTACTTGGAGGGGGGGTATGATAGGCTCGGATTGTACGCCTACTGAAACAACTGCTTCAGCCTATCAAGACCAATCATGCCCACAGAGGCTCTAAGTCAAGTCCTTAACCACTTATCTTTGCTTACATGTAAACAAAGATAAAAGGTGCATTCTATCAATTATTTTAGGTTGATACATAAGTGACAGTTTAATTTAGTAGTATCAGTAAGTAAAAATTTCATAGATTTCTTGAACCAGAATCCGAAGAATACCCCTTACTCGTTATGATATTCCTATTTTTTGGTAGAAGAAGGTAGGAACTTAACGATAGTAGAAGGCAAGATACAACAATTGTTAACACCATAGGCACTTGTGAATGGATATGGAAGCTACTAAGAATAAGACCACAAATTGCTCCAAAAATCATTTGGATAAAGAAAAACAATCCTGATGCAGTTCCTGCAATGTGAGTGAATGGTCGCATGACCGCAGCTTGACAAGCTGGAAAAATTCCACCGACTCCCATCATAAGAATAGTCATAGGTACCAAAATGCTCAAAATTAGTCCTAGTTTAAAGTAAGTTAGAGTAAGCATTAAAATTGAAGATCCTAAAGCGACTAAGCTTTCATACATGATTACATTATCTATTCCAATTTTATTGGAATATCGTCTTGTAAACGTAGTACCTATAATATAGCCTATGATGATTATTGCATACATAGCACCATAAACAGTCGGTGTTACTTTAAAGACACTTTGAAACACAAAAGACGATGACTGTATGAAAGAATAATAAGCACACCATGCAAGACCAATAGAAACACTGTACGCTAAAAATAATCTTTGAGTTAAAAGATATCTATAGTTATTTAGTATAGTAATAATATTTGTAGCATTCGGATCAGGGTTCTTATTAGTTTCTTTCAAACCAAAAGTAGAAAGAATTAAAGCCATTAGAGCAATCAGACAGAGAACTAAAAAGCCCGATCTCCATCCAAAGTAAGTTTCTAGGTAGCCACCAATGATCGGAGCAATTGCTGGAGTAACTGCAATCGCAGTTGATAGATAAGTTAAAATCCGAACCTGCTCTTTATTGTCAAAGACATCTTTTACAATAACTCGGGCTACTACAGTTCCACAACAGCCACCAAGAGCTTGTAAGAATCGTCCGATGATCAACATATCAACATTGTTGGCAGTTAGACAGAGTAATGTAGCAAATAAGTAAGTAACTAATCCAGTGACAATAACAATTTTCCTTCCATATCTGTCTGATAAAATACCACATACTAATGTCGACAATGCATAACCAATCATGTATATACTCAATGTAAGCTGTAGTTCACTACTATTAGTATTTAACGCTTTAATCATGTATGGTAAAGAAGGGATATACAATCCAATAGAAGCTTGAGGAATGGAAACAAGTGTGATTAATATAAAGATTAGTAAGAGTCTATTTTTACTTTCCATTTCTGTGACTCCTTAAATAGATACAAAATCTTTTTCTTCTTGTAAAGATTGGTTAATTAAATCGGAAATGTCTTCTGATATTTGTTTAGCATGTTTTGCAATCATTTCCATTGAGTTTGTAAAGTAGTAAGTTCCACAAGTAATATGTCCTAAAGCTCTTAGGTTTGTATCAGGCTGACCACTTTTATTGATTAAAGCCCCAGAATCAAAATCAGTTTTTACCCCACCATAATTATTAATAGTGGCATAGCCATTGCTGATTAGGGAGCCAATTAATCCACTTTTACAAGGACCAGAAAGATGTTTAGACGGACCAGTTGCATTGATAATCCAATTATAGTTTATGTACTCTCTATTATTAAATTGCACATAGAATGTATGATCCTTGAGGTAATCAATAAATACAACATCGCTTTTCAGGGAAAGCTGACCTTTATTCATTAAATTTAAAATCTTAGTTGCATTCACTAAAGGCATTGGATTTCTTCTACTCATAAAAATTCGATCGTATTTATTTAAATAAATATCTTTATCCTCCTCATTTAAAAAGTGCCAATATTTTTCAATTATTTCATTTGTAGACATTAGCACGGATTGCCAAGCACTCTGGTGTAAAACATTCTTTATTTCTTCTTCTAATTTCTTTTTAGCATTTGAATCATGAGATTTAGGGGCTAATATTGATTTCCATTCCAGACCTGTTTCCTCAAACTCTTTCTTAATTAGTTTAGTAATATCTCTTAACCTTATTTGACCATTTCTTTTTAAAAGGATTTGGTTCAGTGAATCATAAGTCAAATATTTAAGTTTATGTGGCTTAGCTTCTCCTCTTACAGAAGGAAGTTCTCCATTTCTAGATAGCATGTCAATTTTTCCGTTATGTCCGTTTTCCTTAAGAGTTAAACAAATATCTACAGCAGTTAAACTGGAACCTAATATAGCAATATTAGCGTTTTTAGGAATTAAAGATACTGTTTGTTTAAGTGGGTAAGGGTTATATATGAACTGCGGCTGTCCATTTAAGTAATAATGATCGTGTAATCTCGTATTACCTAAGCATAACAACACTAGATCAAACTCCTGAGTTTCACCGTCACGTGTCATGAGAACATAATTTCTTTCTTTCCTTAAATATGATACTTCACTGTATTTAACACAAACTGCTATATTTTTCTCGATAGCTCTCTCTACACTTTTCTCAAAAACATTCTTAAGATATTCACCAAATACGCTTCTTGGTAAGAATTCCTCCTGTTCAAATCTTACTTTATATTGGCTTTTATACCAATTCCAAAAGTGATCAGGCTCTTCAACCATAACAGACATTTGTTTTGAATGCCTATTTAATAACAAAAAATCGTAATCATCTTGATAGGCAATCCCTGGACCGACATAAGATTTTTTTTCATATAGGGTAATATTCACATTATTTCCATTAATCTTCTTTGTGAAGTAATTAAATAAGGAAATGCCTGCAGCACCACCTCCAACAATTGCGATAGATTTGATTGATTCCTTCATAATTAATTCCTCCTTTTCAGGTCAAAATTGTGACTTGTCATTTCAATTACCTTGCTAGTTAAGGATATCTTCTTTCTCAACTAACTCTTAAAGACTAGATAATTATTTAGTTTTTAAAGGATTCCTGTTTTATATAGGGGTTAGATACAAGTACTTATTTAATAGCTCTCCCTTATGCGTATTTGTTTTTACGTAAGTTAATTGCTTTATCAAAAAAAGTTTACCTAATGCAAAATTTTAACCTATATTCAAAAAATGTCAATTGTTATTTAGAAAAAAATGTAAAATGGTGAGAAAGTCATGGTAGAAAGAGGTAGTATGTAAAAAGCACAGAGCCTTGGAAGACTACAATCAATTTTGTATATAAAATAACTATTAAATCTCCCTCTATAAAGAAAGGAATAACTCTGGATTTCTCGCTTTTTCTCATGATTCGCTTCACTCCGCAGGAGTAGTCGTTGAAGTTTTCGTACTTTCCTTTGTTGATTGAGTTGTTCGGCACGATAAATTCTTTGTCGTAGCTTCGTCACATACTTTTGAATTTCATTCCAGTTTACTGAATTCCAATTTGTATACGAGGCGTGCGCCGACGCTCGTTTCGAGGTGTACATAACTGCACGCTCCTTTTCTTCAGAAATTACACAAATTTATTTTCGTGTTGAAGACCTATTGGAAGTCAGCTCTCTTTCGAGCCTGTCATGGGTTTGCCAAAGCTGGCGACAGTATCCGTCCAGTTATACAGATTCCTGTTTTCTGTTACCTTTCGGTGCGACGGCTTTTGCTTTCTCCAATATCCCATACCCTCTGCCACATCGATTGGTTTTGCAACCTCTCTACTGTTAATACAGATGACATAGGGCTTACCAAGTTCCGCATTCCACAGATACGACAGGGTTAGGTGGGTTCTTTACTACGGGCAAGATGTGGGACACAACACAGTAGCATTATGAATCTGCTTTTCCCCTTACCAATACCCAAGCGAAACTATGCATTATCTCGAGCTAGTTGTTACGAAGCTTACAAACCTTCACTTTTGTTCACCATATCTGTCTTCTCCTAGCAGTATTCCGGACCATACACTTGTCCTCTGTTTCCTCATTTCCTCATGCAACCTACAAACTCGTTACCAAGCATGCAGTTTCGGCTGGAGATCATCTTTGTGTCTAGATAAGTAGCGTAAGCTACACTGTGTGAATGCGACTTCTTGTCGCACCATAATGCCAACTATATGAAGTTAGCAAAAACGCCAAACCTAGACGTATCAAAGGTTTGGCGTTGCTTCGTTTTTTATCGTTTAAACATGATATTATACATCGTTGATTTATCAACGTTTTTGGCTTCTGAAGAAGCCTGGCAGCTGCATAAAAAGTGGGGTTTTATGCAACCTTATAATGGCCCGTTTGCATAATAAGAAAACAATCATTTTTCTTTCCTTTTGTTCTCTCGCCTTAAAATTAATCTCAATATTGACCTTAATATTTAAAAATGAATAACCGGTTAAATCTTAATAAACCAGGTTATTTAACTTCAAAACCTTCAACTTCATTCAATACTTTATATACGGTACTTCTTCCTATTCCGTATTCTTTTGCAATATCTATGGCACGTTCTCCACCTTTAAACAGCGTTACAATCTGTTGTTTTTGTTTTTCTGTTAACGGTGGTCTTCCACCTGTTCGACCTTGTTTCTTAGCTGATTCTAACCCAGCTCTAGTACGCTCTCTAATAAGGTTACGCTCAAACTCTGCGAATACTGCAATCATACCAAACATAGCTCTTCCGGCTGCTGTTGTCGTGTCTATGCTATCGCTTACTGATACAAAATTAACCCCTTTTTGCTCTAAATCTTCATGAATAGTATAAAGCTGCTTTGTAGAGCGTGCTAAACGGTCTAACTTATAAATAACGAACATATCACCTTTTCTTATTGCTTTACACTCATTAGGACTTACTTATTCACCTATGTACATAACAGTATCGAAATATTTTTTTAATTCTGTAACCAAACCTTAATATAATCTCCATAAAAAATGCAAATTAAAGCTGTAGTATACGATTTGAAAGACAAGTTAGAAAAATTCCATCATGGGGAGAGAACATGTTGTTAATAAAAAAATCTCTATCTAACTTTGGGATGGGAACATGGCTGATTATATTTATTCAGTTTATTGCCTTCTTTACCTTTTTTATGTTTGTACCTTTCATTTCAAGAGAAACACGGGGACGGTTCTTATGTTTCCTAGCTTCTACCCTATTCTAAGTTTTAAAGACTTACAGTACAGTTCTCAATCATCTCAAGTTTCTTTCAAATTGCTAGGAATGAATAGAAGAAACAAAGGAACCGTCCCTTTGTTTCTCAATATGATCTCAAGGGGCACAAGTAATGTTAAAAAAGCCGGTCCTTGATAGGTGAATGTATCTCACCTTGAGGACCAGCTACTATTATATGATTATTGTATTGTTCCGCCGGCTTGAACATAGCGAGCGTTAAATTCCTGAACGAATTGATTAGCAATAGCGGCATCATGAATGATTAGCATGTTTTCATCGTTTACATTATTACCGTTATTGCTCCAATTCGTAGATCCAACTATAACCGTCGGATCACTATTTGTATCTGCATCAATAATCATTGTCTTGCTATGCAGTTTTCGCACTTCTGCATCCTGAAACACAGGTGCAGGATTCTTCCAGCGTGTATTAGGATTATTGACACTCGTCTGAGAAGCTGTTCGTCCTGTCATATCAACACTTGCAGACCACCATTGATTCCAGAAATCCGAATCAAACAAGCCTTTTACATCAAAACCAGTAAGAGTTCCTTGAAGGTCATTGTAAGACCCTTCCCATTTGTTTTTAAGCTCATCTACTAAAGCTTGGTCACTCCAGGCGAAAATAGTAAAAAAAGTATTATAATGTGCTTCATTCCGAATCATCTCAGCCATCTTTCCAACGGCGTTGTCACCAGCCGAAAAGTAAATTTCCACCTTTTTTCCGTTAATGTCAATAACATGTGTCGTATTATCAGTTTTACGGCTGCTGAAGTTTGATACAACAGGATCAGGATTCAATGTGCTGGCTCCCCACATTTCATTAAATTCTGTTTCATAAATCGCTGCAAGCTGAGGCCAGTTAATTTCATTAATATGATTCTGGTTCCCATCTAAGATGCCCTGTTGCATATTTTCATCAGACCCATAGAGTCCTGTCACAGTAAAATTCCAAGTTCCTGTAAAAACCCATCTGTCGTCGATAATAGCGAATTTGTTGTGCATCTGATTATCAGGACTATAATAGTTTCCTGCAGATTTTGATTCACCATTTATGTATAAACGGCCAGTTACAGAACTGTTTCCAATTGTTACGGTTACTTGATTGATATCATTTGCTGCAGAAGGTAGGCCATAACTTGTTCTTTTGGCACTATCCTCTACTGCAAACATAGGAGAATCTGAAAAGACCACAATGTCATCGGCGGTCCCAATTATTGAGTCTTGCCCGCGAACCATTTTTTCCAAATAAAGTCGCATGGTTTCAAAACGCTCAGCATAATGAGGATCTGCTGAATCTTTGGAATCAGCGATGACACGAACATCAATACCTTCCGCTGCCTTTTGAATCAGGGTATCAACCACGCGTGGCAAATTAATTTCGTAAGTGGCTAAATCAATGCTTTTTGTCGCTGAACTTAAACGCTTGATTAAAATATCTTCAAAATTCACATTGTAATTTGCTTCATTTCCAATCGAAGCATATTGCGGGAATGCACACTTGTTAAAATAAACATTTACCGCTCCTTCAGCCTCGGACACATTATTTAGATGTTGTGTTCTGTCATTACATACATTTGATGTTGGTGGAGGTGTATTTGTACCGCCCCCATCGTCAATTGAACCACTACCATCAGTGCCTGTTGAATTGAAGGCTTTTGGCGTTCCCAAACCATTGGCATAGCTCTGGTTGGCAGTTGCCCAGTTTGATGATGAAATTCCTCCTACGTTCGGATCGATGCGTTCCATCGTTGCTTTGGCAGTATTATCACCTGCATACCACGTATCAACTTCGTCTATTACTGAACCCGCTAAATCGATAAGCTTTAGTTGTTCTCCTGTATTGCTAAGTGCCCCGCTGTATATTAGGTCTGCAGCAATACCGGATACGGCTTGATCATCTGTTCTTTCCAATAAATAATAGCCATATGCCGGAATCGTACCACTTAGTGTTATGGATGGTGTACCATCGGCCGTATTTAACTTCCAGCCATCCAGTACTACAGGTGACCCGGAGTTATTGTAAAGCTCAATCCATTCATCATTGTAGTCAATAGAAGTACCCATCCAAGCTATCTCGTTGATGACCACATTTGTTGTTCCTGCCGCATTTACGTTTGTAGCAGTACTCTGCATTAAAGGAAAAAAAATAGAAAACAATAGAATAAATGCAGGAAAAAAAGAAATCCATTTCTTCAACTAAACTACCTCCTAAAATTTAAAATCAAATTAATTTTAATAGGCAAATGTTGATGAAATATGTTGAAAATGTAAAGGTTACAAAAAACAGTTCCGATGGACTAGTTTAGATCATTTTAACAATCCCGTTACTCCCCAATATGTCCCTAAAATGAAATAAGCGCTTATCCTTGTTCAAGCACCTGATCGTTGAAAAACATTATTTAATTAAAGCAGCCGTTCGTCATATAAGGGAGCATCTTTTGTTAGGGATTACTCACTGTTAAATTTTCACAGAATATGAATCCTTTAAAAGGGCTGGTCTTTTTCAAGTTTGGCGTATAGTAGTTACTCTAATTCCTCTTTGTGAATGCATTTTTTCAACCGACTTCGCTATAATCTCCCGAAACGAAACCACACCATTCCCTCTTACAAGCTCGAAATCCAACGAATACTCATGACAATTCAATGGGGCATAATGAAATATCTCTGTATAAAATCGGACTGCCTCTTGCTCACTACAAGCAAATATAAAGACAAAATCACTCTCGTTCATCTTCAATGAGTAAACACCAAGCTTATGAAAACCTAACACATTGCTTTCAATCATTTCCGCTACTTTCTGATGATCTGCTTTGTCAAAGTCAATGTTGGAAATGTTATCATTCAATTCAAATTCCCCTTTTCAAGTAAATGGTAGAGGTAATGGGCCAATGACGATTCTTCAAAACGGATCGAATCCAGGTAAAGATCTTTCACAATCACGTGATAACACCTCGATATGAGAATTTTTTCGCCTTTGGTCTTCGTGCTTAAGCGTATCAATGAATAAGCCTCTGTTCCTTGTGCTCCTCAATCATTCCTGTATACTCATTGTAATGAACGGCAACGGTTCCAACTGGACCATTCCTGTTTTTCGAAACAATGATATCAAGCGTTTGATCCTGACATTCCGTGTCATAATATGATTCCCGATACAGGAACAAATGACATCGGCGTCTTGTTCGACACTGGCCGATTCCCGAATATCTGACATCATCGGCCGTTTATTGGCTCTTGATTCCACCGATCGATTTAGCTGCGCTAGACTAATGACTGGGCATTGAAAATCCTTTGCCATCGTTTTGAGTGATTTCGATATTTCCGTAACCTGTAAATGGAATTCCCTCCATAATGTTCACCAGAACGGATGAGTGTTAAGTAATCGATAAAAAGAATCGGTTTTTTGTTTGGGAAATAAACTAAGGGTGATCTCCTTGTATTCAAGAAGAAACATCTGAACCAAAGATCGTTGATTGTTCAATTGAAAAGGCAAAATAGAAATTTCACAAATTTATTGGGTTCCAATACAATAAAGCAGCATGAAAAGGATATATGTACTCAAATTTACCATCCTTCTCTGTTATATACCTATTTATAACCATTTCAACTTCATTAGCATTATAATGAGCATCTAAAATCTTTGTAGTATTATCTCGAATTAATTCCTCGTAAGATAAATAGCTTTTCTTACTTTGTAGTTTTACTATTTTACAGTTTGCCATGATTCCAAGCTGATAAAGTACATTAAGTATGTGAATATAATCTCGTCGCCTCAGATTTATTTTGTATCCCTTTTTATGTAGATCCATATAATGGGGTTTTTCTGGTCCTGTTGTCATCCCAACAATAGCTAGACGCTGTGCAGATTTATTCATTTTCAATAGTGCTTTTTCAATATCGTACATTCGGTAATAGCAGTTGAATCCAAATACAACATTATACTTTTCAATTTCTGTTTCGCTCTCCCATTTACCATGAATGAGTTTCATATTATAAACGTTTTTGGCGGTTGCCTGAGACTCTAAAAATTGTACAATGCTTTTTGAACTGTCGATACAGGTTAGTCTTTTAACATTTTCGGCAATTGCAAATGTGTAGTTTCCCCATCCTGGACCGATTTCCAATACGTGATCGTCACCATTTAGAAGAGAGAGAATCTCCCTCTGTACCACTTGCGCATACGGATCCAGTTTTTGCTGTTTTTTCTTTTCCAACATCGATGACCAAAAAGCTTCTTCGACCGCATCATCTATCATGCGTTTCGGCATGTTCCCGTTATGATCTGTCATAGATTCCTTCCACAACTCAATGTAATCGTATCTCGTATTTGTCATTACCATCACAAGCCTCTCTCCTTCACTTTATTTTTATATTTACGTTGCAATTTTTGTTTGATTTTCCCCTCAGCTTTCATAGGAATGGATTGTAGATTTATCACAATTTAATAATCTATTAACTTTTTGCTCAAAAAGTAAACACACGATTTATACATAGGTTCCACGGTAGGGGTAAATAAACTGACAGGGGTGTTTATAAAACTTATATGAGTTGTTATTACATCATAGTTACATTAATTTTATCTAGCTCGTATTTAAGTTCCAAAGATGCTTTTGATTCTCATAAAACCAACGTACGCTCTTTTTATTTCCATATTTTATAACATAATAAAATTTCGATTATATAATAGTTGTCAACACTAGATATCAACTCATTTATTGTTAATCAAGATGTTGGAATAATAAACGCGAATAAGGATGACTTAGTTGCTGAGAATCCCAACGGCTGAATGTTTCTACTAGTTCTCCTTGATACATGACCATAACCCGATCACACAGTTGTTGAGTCGATTTAAGATCATGGGTAATAAATAAATAAGATAATTGTTGTTTTTTTTGGATATGTTTCAGCATATTTATGATATCCATTTGAGATGCCTGATCCAAGCTGGCAATTGATTCATCAAATATAATGATTTCCGGCTGGACAGCTAAAGCTTTCGCGATGCACACTCGCTGCTTTTGTCCGCCACTTAATTGATGAGGATATCTGGATAAAAAAGAAGAGTCAAGATCCACCAGCTTAAGTAATTTTCGGATTGTTACTTCCCACACTGTTTTTTCTTCTGGAAAATAATTACGAAGCGGTTCTTCCAAGATTTCCTTCACTTGCATTTTTGGATGTAAGGAAGAAGATGAATCCTGCAATACTAACTGCATCTGTTTATACATCTTCACATCATTTATTTGCCTTCCATGAATCGGTTGACCGTTTAATAAAATTTGTCCAGATGTTACTGACTCCATTTTCATTATCAATTTTGCTAATGTACTTTTCCCGCTACCGCTTTCACCAACCAACCCTACACTTTCCCCTTTTTTTATGGTCAGATTGATTTGGTTAACGGCTTTCAAACGTGGATTCGGTTTAAATAAGGATTTTCGCCTTGATCTCAACGGATATTCTTTTGTCACATAACGTAATTCAAGCAACATTAGGTAATGATTCCTCCTTGATCCATCTGAATCACACGATCTGCAAACTTTTTTATACTTTCATAATCATGAGAAATAAGTAAAATTGTCAGCTCAAAATCGTGTTGTAGCTTCTTCAACAAGGTCAATACCTTTTCTCTATTTATTATATCAAGGGCTGTTGTTGGTTCGTCTGCAATCAATATCTTGGGTCTTATGCTTATCATCATCGCTAACAATATCCGCTGGCGCATGCCTCCGCTTAATTCAAACGGATAAGAGGATAATATATGTTCCGGATCGGTAAAACCAACTTGATGCAAAAGAGAATGCAAATAGGTATTTACGTCTTTTCTCGACCACTTTTTCTTTTGATTCAATGTTTCAACCATCTGTTTTTTCACAGTGCGAATCGGGTTTAAACCATTTAATGAATGTTGGATGAGTAAGGCGACTTCCTCACGTCGGAGGCTTTGCCAGTCCTTTTCATCATAATCAATGATATTTTGATTCTTGTAATAAATCTGACCGTTTGTCACTTTATACCCCGTTTCCAACAACCCAACAACGGCATGGGCAGTCAAACTTTTCCCACATCCACTTGTTCCTGTCAGTGCAACCATTTCACCCGGATATAATTGAAACGTTACATCCTGGACAATCGGCTTCAACTTTTCTTTATCTTGATAAGAAATTTCTAAGTGTTCAACACTTAATAAGGATTTTATGCTTATCGTCATCTTACACCTCTTTTAAAGTAGCAGCATTCCACTTTCTAAACCGGTCACTGATTAGCTGACAGGCTAAAACGAAAAACAACATGGCCATACCAGGAAAAATCATCACATGAGGCGCAATTTGAAAATAGGCTGTTGCATCACGCAGCATGACTCCCCATTCTGGTGTTGGTGGCTGAGTACCCAACCCTAAAAAAGAAAGTCCCGCCATTAAAAGGACGATTTTTCCCATATCCAGTGCCCCAAAAACAACGAGAGGCGAAAAAATGTCAGGAAGAACATAGCGCCTCATAATACGCAGATGTGAGTTCCCTGACATCCGAGCCGATAGTATATAATCTTCCTCACAACTTTTTAAGACAAGACTACGGATAAGTCGAACGTAATTCGCCCACCGAACCATAATGATGGCGATCATCATGTTAACGAAACCAGGGCCTAATACTCCTACAATAGCGATTGTGAGTACAATATCTGGAATGGCAAGCGTACCATCAATCAAACGCATAAAAAGATGGTCCGTTCGCCCGCGCCAATACCCTGTTAAAAGTCCAATAGGAAGACTAATAATGAACGTAAACATCATGATGAGAAACGCAAATGCAACACTTACTCTTATTCCATAAATAATTCGCGATAAGACGCAACGTCCCAAATGATCTGTTCCAAACGGGTAATTCCAGCTTGGAAATGCCAGCCTATTTGACAGATTAACCGCTAAAGGGTCGTGAGGAGAAACCCATGGTGCAAAAAGACCGATCAAAACGATTATTATAAGTAAGCTAATCCCCACAATTAAGCTTATATTTAATGAATACGGAACTTTTTTCATAAATGGTTCCCCCTAACGAACTCTTAACCTCGGATCTAACAGTACATAAATCATATCAACGACAATATGAATGGATACAAATAAGAAAGAAGTAAACATGACATAGCCTTGAATGACAGGATAATCTCTCATATTAATGGCCTCAACAATATATTTTCCTAAACCTGGCCAAGAAAAGATTGACTCTACAATAATACTTCCGCCTAACATAAACGCAAAGCTTGTCCCTAACATCGTTACAACAGGCAAGAAGGCGTGTTTGAACACTTGAAATACTAATATACGCCTATTTGACAGGCCTCTTGCCTTAGCTGCTTTTATAAAATGTTGATTCATCATTTCAAGCATATTGGTGCGTAATACACGTGCATAAATCGTTCCCATTCCTAATCCAAGGGTGATAGCTGGTAAAATAAGATGTTTTAATGTACCACGTCCCATAGAAGGAAGCCATCCATATTGGACTGAAAAAAAATAAATAAATAAGAATCCAAGCCAGAAAGAAGGGATGGAAGATCCTAAAAGAGCCATAAGCCTTCCTACTAGATCCAGCAATCCATTTGAGTAAATGGCAGTGGAGATCCCCAAAATAAAGGTGATAAATATCATCACCATCAAACCAGCAGTTGCCAGTTCTAAAGTTGCAGGTATCCTCCTGAACAATTCTTCCGTCACAGGTTCTTTTGAAACATAAGATGTCCCCCACTGCCAGGTAAAAGCATCTGTTACCCAGTGTACATATTGGGTCCATAACGGTTCTGTTAACCCCAGCTCTTTTCGTAAAGCGCTCAAGGCTTCTTCAGAAGCAGGAACATCGTGTGTGGTTAATAATATATAAGCGGGATCTCCCGGAGCTAACCTTAAAAGTAAAAAAGTAAGTGTGGAGACAAAAAAGATGACCATCATCAATTGAGCAATACGTTCTAGACAAAAGCGAATCATTTCATCCCTCACTCATTCACATCAATTTGGGAATGAATATAGTAATACTCAATTGGGTGAGGCGTGAATCCTTTGACTCCATTTCTAACACCGAATACCGTTTTCGGATGAACGATAAACGACTGCGGCAGATCTTTATTAATCATTTCTTGTATTTGTAAAGCTAACTGGTTACGTTTTGTCCAATCAGTTGTATGATTTAGTTCACCAATCATAAGATCAAGGGAAGGTGAAACATAGTGACTAACGTTTGATTCACTATCAGATTGATAGAAAATATTTAAAAAATATTGGGGATCACCGGTATGTGCCGTTAACATGCTATACATAGATAAATCCCAATCATCATTTGCTAGCACCTCATCGATATTCTCCACCTGACGAATGTTGACTTTGATCCCTTCATTTAATAATTCACTTTGAATCGTTTCCGCCATGACGGTTAATTCTGGTCGTTGTGGAAAGGTTAACAGCGTCACTTCAAATGGTTTCCCTTGCTTTTCCCACATTGCATCTGCGTTTTTCTTCCACCCTCTCTGTTTCATTAATTGTTCAATCGACTCTGTTGCTTTTTCCTTCTCCACTTTACCGAATGGCAATATTTCTGGGAATGGGCTCTTTGCTTCCGTACCTTGATCCATCATAATCGATTTGACAATATCTGCACGTGGAATGGACATATCAATGACTTTTCGAAGAGCCACATCCTTAAATAGAGGGGAACTCATATTAAAAAGCAACATATGGGTCCGAAGTGATGGGGCCGTGAATACATCAAATTTCTCGTCCTTCTCCAACAAAGTTATATTATCAATAGGAATATCAGTTGCAGCGTCAACATCCCCGGATTGCAGTGCCATTAATCGTGTATTTCCATCTGGTATAAATTTGATTGTTACTTCTGACAGTAACGCTTCTTTCCCCCAATAATCTTCATATCTCTCTACAACAAGGGATTCATCTTTGTTAAACTGTTTAAATTTAAACGATCCGGTAAACGCAGGATCGTTATTTTTATCTTTGATGGTCGTTACATCAGCAATGATGGTAGACGGATCGGCTAAATGTGCGATCAAAGCCGCATTCGGTTGTTTCGTTACAATTTTTAATTCGTTTTCTGAAAGTACTTCCATTGATTCTACTTGTAATAAATCCTTCGCTTTTTGATCCTTCTTTAAAGACCTAAGCAATGATTCTTTCACACTGGCTGCGTCCATTGCTTTCCCGTTATGGAAACTTACATTGTCCTCCAACTTGAATACCCATGTCGTTTCATTTTCTTGCTTCCATTCTTTCGCCAGCCAGGGAGTGGGCTTCAATTCTTCATTTAACTTCACCAATGTTTCCCCCATACCTGAACGCATAATTTCCCAACTATCACTGCCATGTGGGTCAAGGCTTTGCGGACTCCATGGAAAAGCCAGAGTTACTTTCTTGTCAGATGCTGTAACTACAGCTCCTTCCTTTTCCACTCCCGCGCATCCAGCTAGAGAGAGAATGAGACTACAGAAAACCATCCAAAAAACTAAGGCGTATTTTTGATGACTGTTTTTTACCATATCGAAAACCTCCATTGTTATGTAAAAAAATAAAAAAAGCATTTCTGACCGGCTCATGAGGTCAGAAATGCTTCTTTTGATAAATAAAGGGAATCACTGAACATTTCAATATCATCGATTAGATATAGAGATGGATTCAGACAATTGGTTATCAGCATCCTAACCACCTCCCTAAAATCCCGTAGGTCTAACAGCGATGTTAAAATAGGCAGGTCTCCTGACTAAGGGCATAACGTTCAGACCTTCCCAGGTACAACCCAGTGGTTTTTCTGAAACTAATCAGCATTTCATACTGATACCCATTACAGTGGCGGGTCCGTGCCGGAGTTTAACCGACTTCCCTTTTAAGCTGATAAAGCTTTTTAATGCTTTAACTCGCACCTATTTCCAAGATATATAATATTTTTAAAGTTAATCTAAAAATAGAAAATTTAAGTAACCTTTACGACTTTTACTGTAATAAACCTAAAAAATTTCAACTGAAATCAACTCTAATGTTAGTTTTAATACATCTTGTTGTCAACAGACGATTTGTAAATATGAAGAGTCTGTGTCCTCTTAGGCAAACTAGAGACAATCAAAATATAAAACGAGATCTGGTAAAAGATCTCGTTTTTAGCTTAACATAATATCTTACTTACCTATGTTATTATCCCTTTTTCACGAACAACTTTTCTCTCGTTTGTTCTGCCGCTTCAACCATCACCGTATTTTGTATGAAATTTTTATATAAAAAGTATTGAAGCTTGACAATCTTTTAGCTTTTAGCTTATACCTTACCAAAAACAAAAGACCTCTCTTATTTGTCAAACAATATGCTTTGCAGGAATTAGCACCTTTTCAACAAAGTTGTTGAATGGTTGCCGGGCTTCATAAGGCCAGTCCTCCAGCTCTCTAATGAAAGGGGTTCACTTCTTGTGTTTTTTATCTTTTATTCTTAGGAAAATCACAAGCAGTTGCTAGCATATTTATCTTGGTGCTTTTTCCTTAAGCAATTTAATATCGCTTATACAACAATATTAAAGTATTAAAATAAGACAGAGTCTGCCCTATCTAACAATTGTAAATATAGAATGTTTATAAAGAGTCTGCTGTTTTCCATTAGATTTAACCATAATGGAGTATTTATCGTGTCCCTCAATTGTTCCAAGAATACGGACTCCTTTTAAGATACACACCTTATAATACCTTGATAATACAGGGCTTAAAAAACAGTTTCGATACTTTTAAGTAATGATCCCCTATTACCAAATACTAATTAAGTATTCAGCCTACTACAAAAAAACTTAATTTAACTTAAAAAAATGCAAGTTTTATTGCAATTTACCTTAATACTCCTTATAATTGTTTACAAGGAGTGATTATGTTAAAGGATGGGCTATAAGTTTGATTTTCAATCTAAAATGCTTAATAAGATCCAAACTACTACCAGATTTTTCTTGTATGTAAATTCATTTAAAACAAGAGAAAAATTTTTCGACCAATAGTTTCTATCATTTTTATCATGATCATTCTATCATACAAGTTTATAAGAGGAGGATTTTCCAGATGAATCAAGAAAACATAGGTTTGTCTCGCAGAAAATTTTTAGGAAATGCTTGTAAAATTGGAAGCGCTTCCGCTATTTTAGGTGTAACTGGTACGATGGGTTTAATCGCTCCAGAAACAGCTAGTGCAGGAGAAAAAAGTAATAAACATCACAGCAAGAAACCCTCAAAAAACAGCTCCTATATGTTATTGAATGTTCGACTGGAAAGTGGATATAAGTTTGAAAATGGTGAGGTAGTTGCAACCGAAAGTGTATTACGTAATATTCAAATTGATAAAGGTAAAATTACTAAAATACTAGATACAAAGGCAGATTATAAAAGAAATATTGATTGCTATGACGCAAAAGGAATGCTCCTGCTTCCATCCTTTAAAGATATGCATATTCATTTGGATAAAACATATTATGGAGGTCCATGGAAAGCAGCAGCAACGAGAAAAAGTGGTATTTTTGATGTAATAGAATTAGAGAAAACCCTTCTATTAGAGTTACTGCCAACTGCCCAGGAGCGAGCGGAGAAATTAATTGAATTGATTCTTGGATATGGTACCACGTATGTAAGAAGCCATTGTAATATTGATCCAGTCGTAGGGTTAAAAAATCTTGAGAAGCTTAAGCTCGCTTTAGCAAACTATTCAGATAAAATTTCTCATGAAATTGTTGCTTTCCCACAACATGGCTTACTTCGATCCAATTCCGAAGGTTTATTACGTGAGGCAATGCAGCTTGGAGTTACACATGTCGGTGGAGTAGATCCAACCCTTTTTGACGGGGATATGGAAAAATCACTTCAAACTACAATACAAATTGCAGTAGACCATAAGGTAGGGATTGATATTCACCTTCATGAAGTAGGCGAAACAGGCTTAAAGACGATTCACAGATTGGCTGATCTTACTGAAGAAGCTGGTTTACAGGGTAAGGTAACAATCAGTCATGGATTCGGACTCACCTCTTTACCAGAGAGTGTAGCTATAGAAACAGCTAATCGACTTGCATCGTTAGGCATATCGATTGCATCAACCGTTCCAATCGGTGGTTTCATAATGCCAATTCCTATTCTTCAAAAGCAAAACGTAAATGTCATGCTTGGTAATGACAGTATTACAGATCACTGGGATCCATTTGGAATTGGTGATACTCTTCAAAAGGCACATGTCGCAGCAATAGTATATGGCTGGAAAAACGAATATAATCTTTCACGTGCCCTTTCCCTTGCTACCGGCGGAATTACACCATTAGACGCAAATGGCAAGCAAGTATGGCCAAATGTTGGTGACGATGCAACGGCCGTTTTAGTCCCTGCAAGCTGCTCTGCTGAAGCTGTAGCCCGACTGCCTGAGCGTGATGCAGTTCTACATAAAGGCGAACTATCATCAGGCCATCTAGATTACCGTTAATTTCAAAATATTTACTTGTTTACTATTAATTTTGAATCCTTATAGATCATTAAAATTTAGGAGGTAAATGATGCTACAAAATATTAGAATACCAGGATTAATACTTATTTTAGTGATTGCTCTTATTATTTTCGGACCTTCAAAGTTACCTGAAATTGGACGTGCATTCGGCTCTACATTAAGAGAGTTTAAAAAGTCTACAAGAGATCTTGTAGCGGATGACACGAATGAAGAAGAATCAAAAAGGAAAGCAAACTAATCAATAGATTAAAAGGAGATGTAGGATCTATCTTACATTTCCTTTTTACGGAGAGATGAAATTGGAAGATAAAAAAAACATAAATACAATACAGCACCTCGAGGAATTACGAAAACGTATTATTATCACTTTAGTCACATTCTTCCTGACTTTAATACTATCATTTGTATTTGTTCAAGATATTTATCATATAATAGTGAAAGATTTACCGTTTAAGCTAGCATTGTTAGGGCCAAGTGATATCCTGCTCGTTTATTTAATTATTGCTACCATCGTTTCCATAACAGCTACTATTCCAGTTGCAGCTCATCAAACTTGGCTGTTTGTACGTCCAGCGTTAACACAAAAAGAACGTAAAATTACAATTGCATATATTCCAGCACTATTTATTCTATTTCTGTTAGGAATTAGTTTTGGTTACTTTATTTTATTCCCTCTGGTTCTAAATTTTTTAATGTCACTTTCAAACGATATGTTTACGACTTTCTTTACAACAGAAAAGTATTTCCGTTTTTTGCTTCATATGACATTACCTATGGGAGTCTTATTTGAGTTACCTGTTGTCATTATGTTTTTAACAAGTTTAGGAATTATTGATCCATACCGTTTACAAAATATCAGGAAGCATGCTTACTTTGTATTAATTGTTGTTTCGATTTTAATTTCACCGCCAGATTTTCTATCAGATATTTTAGTGATCATCCCCTTATTACTCTTGTATGAATGTAGTGTAAGTTTATCTAAAATAGTGTATAAAAAACTACAACGAGCAAAGGAAAATAATGAAGAAATTGATTCAATTTCTTCATCTAATAGCCATGGCACTACCATAAGCTAATATCAAAATAATTGATAGATCCTATCATAATTGGAAGATATAACAAAAATAACACTATTAGTTTGGTTTTCCAAATGATTGTCTAATTCCTTCATTTATCCCCCTTTTTTTAAACTGGCATGGATATCCATGAATATCCGTGCCCAGTCTATCTGTTATTATTTTTTTACGTATAACGGCTAGGACCCCTCCAATATGATCCTTTTTCATATGAATGTAAGGTTAGAAAATTGTTTATCTAGTATACTTTTTTTAAAATCCATAGCCATTTCATTATATAAATACCTAATTGCGCATAGCCTAAAATACCTTTTATTGCAAAAATAGTTAATAGAAAATATAATCAAATCAATGAGGTGAGAATATGTTACAAGATGAGCGCCTGGACGCCATTATTCAATATTTAAACGAGTATAATCGGATTGACATTGAAACCATTTGTAAAATAAATCATGTATCCAAAGATACTGCCAGAAGAGATTTAATAAAATTGGAAGATTTAAAGAAAATCATTCGTATACGTGGCGGGGCAAAAAAACGTCTGTTATCTAATGAAGTTTATAATTATGATCAACGTATGAATATGGAATTGAAAGCTAAAAGTAACATTGGAAAGATGGCGGCTTCTTTAATAAATGACGAAGAACATCTTATTCTTGATGCCTCGACGACCGTTCAATTCGTTGTCAAATATTTAACGAGTCGGAACAATACGATCGTGACTAATTCAATTAACATTGCCAGTACATTAAGCCAAAGAGAGGATTTAAAAATTAACATCTTAAGTGGTACATTAAATCATAGACATCAAGCCATTTATGGTTCAAAAACGATAAGAGATGTTCAAAATTATCATGTAAATAAATGTTTAATTGGTACTTGCGGTATATCTTCTGAAGGACTATCTACTTCAATTGAAGAAGAAGGCCTTTTACTTAACGAGATTATTAAGCGTTCTGACCAGGTCATCGTGCTTGCTGATTCAACCAAATTCAATAAATCCTTTTTTCAAAAGGTGTGTGAATTAGATGCCATTGATATAGTTATTACTGATAAAGATGTACCAAAAATGCGGGAAATACTCAATAAGCATGCGATTGAAGTGATGGTAATCCCCGAAAACATTTAATTAATAGAATTTTATTTACTAATATCAGTGTCAAAGCTTGGAAGTTTTGACTCATAAAATCATAATAAAAAACCTTCTAGACAGGCCTGTCTAGAATTTTATGTCCCTGTTAGTTCTAATCCAGCCTTCCCCGATCCAATTTCACACTAAGGAAAAAATATTATTTCTCAAAAACTATCAAAAACCATGTTTTTTGAGAATTATCTAAACAACCTTGAAAACCTACTATCTTACTATTATTTTCATTTCAAAATTCACATCAAAATCTATCTATCATAAAGGGACATTTTTGGTGTAATTCATGTATTGAATTAGAATTTTATGGATAATTGGGTACGCAATGTTAGTACCATCGATCAGTCAGTAGATTTACAATTAGATGTACTAAATGAATTTGGTTGTTATGAAATTTTTAAAGAAAAAGTATCAGGTGCAAAAGATGATCGTGAGGATCGTTTAGCCAGATCAACAAAAAAACAATTGAAATTGCTGATGATCTTAGAGAAAAGGAAGTAGAATTTGTTAGCATCTGCAGGAAAAGCTATGTTTGGAATGTTAACAGTATCGGCAATGTTTGACCGAGATATTATTCGTAAACGAACAATGGCATATGGCTACAAAACATCTAATTCAAAATGGACATTCAAATATTTTATTATTGACTGTATATCCTACATTATCAATCTATAAAAAATTTGAAGACCTTAGTTCGAAAGGATATAAACAAGCTTTAAAAGAAGAGAATATCCCATTTAATGAATTAAACATAATGTACGTTCCTTACCAAACTAATTTAAATAACATGATTTCGCAAAAAATTGATCAAATACAACCTACAGGAATAATTGCAGGAACAAATACTATCGGGATCGATGTTTTAAAGGTATGTAAAGAAAGGAAAATTTTAATACCAAATGATATTAGTTTTATTATGTTTGATGATGTTAATTGGGCTCCTCTACATGACCTAACAGTAGTTTCACAACCCACAAAGGAAGTTGCATAAGCCACTTGCCGTTTTATTTTAGAACAAATTGAACATAAAAATTTTAATAAATCTCCAATGAAAACAACTATAGAGCCTATTTTAATTGCACGAAATTCTGTTAAAAACTTATACGCCAATAAAGTGAACAGCATAAATTAGGTATTTTAACCTTTTCTAGGATAGTGGTGAACAGTTACACTGTTCACCAAATGGAACTTAAGTTTAGTAACGATTGAATAAAAAGTTGCTAGGTTTTTTTACGCAAACTAAATCTTTAAAACCACGCAAAATACCTTTTCATACCAAATCGATCACACTTTAACGGTTAAGAGTCAACAATATTTAGTCTTTCCTAGAATCTATTAATTAGCTGACAAAAACCTATTTCTTCCTTTTTCCTTTTGTTTTAACGAGATATTTGAAGTATTCGTTCATTTAAACGTTCTCTCTGATTGGAATTTCTTTATTCCAGATTCCAATATATATTATATATTAATACATAGTTTAGAAAAGCAATAAAGGAAAATAGCATTCCCTAACTCTCCGTTTTCTGAAAATATCCTGCTACAACCGGAAAACTCATAAACTCCTTCCTCATATCCCGAAACGAAATCACTCCATTCCCTCTTACAAGCTCGAAATCCAGCGAATATTCATAACAGTTCAATGGGGTTTCATGAAATGTTTCACTATAGAATCGGATTGCCTCTTGCTCACTCTCAGCATATATAAAGACAAAATCACTCTCGTTCATCTTCAATGAGTAAACACCAACCTTATGAAACCCTAATACATTGCCTTCAATCATTTCTGCTACCTTCCGATGATCCGCCTGATCAAAATCTATGCTGGATATATTGTCATCCAATTCAATATTCCCCTCTTCAAGTAAATGGTGAATATAATGGGCCAACGATGATTCCTCAAAACGAATAGATTCCAGGTAAAGATCCTTCACAATCACGTGCTAACACCTCGATTTAAGAATTTTTTCGCCTTTGGTCTTCGTACTTAAGGTTATCAATGAATAAGATTCTGCTCCTTTTTCTCCTCAATCATTCCTGTATACTCATTGTAATGAACGGCGACGGTTCCAACTGGACCATTCCGGTTTTTCGAAACAATGATTTCTAGTGTTTGATCCTGAGAGTCCTTGTCATAATATGCTTCACGATACAAGAACAAAATCACATCGGCATCCTGTTCCACACTGCCTGATTCCCGTATATCTGACATCATCGGCCGTTTATTAGCTCTTGATTCCACCGATCGATTCAGCTGCGCCAGACAAACGACTGGGCACTGAAAATCCTTTGCCATCGTTTTGAGCGATTTGGATATTTCCGTCACCTGCATATGAGAATTCCCTCCGTAATGTTCGCCAGAACGGATGAGTGTTAGGTAATCGATAAAAAGAATTGGTTTTTTGTTTGGAAATTGATGCAATAATTTTCGCGTTTTTGCCCTCATTTCAGCAACCGTTTGACCAGCACCATCAAAAATTTGCATATGTGTTTCATTGAGGTTGCCAATCACATCCGACCATTTATTCTTTTGATCTTCATTTAGCATTCTTTTCGGGTCCCGCATTTTTCTGCGGTTAAATCCCCCTGTAGAAGCAATTATTCGTTTGGTGATCAGCTTTTCAGGCATTTCCAACGAGAAGACGAGCGGCAAATAGCCAGCCCAGCCGGACATCTTTGCAAAGTGAAGCATGACGTCGGTTTTTCCCATCGAGGGTCTTGCCGCTAGGATTGTCACTTCTCCATCCTGAAAGCCTCCTGTCATTTCGTTGAGCTTTTTGATACCTGTTGTGGCAGTTTTTAGGATTGTTTGATCCTCCCATGGTGCCTCATAGATAGCTGTCAATGCTTGTTGGATGGACGTATGATCGTCCACTTTCATTTGGTTTATGTTATCCAATTCAGTAATGACCTTTGTAATATCCCAATCATTCACAGCTGCATTGGTTAAAATGTTTTTCTTTTCCCGTTCCTTCCAAAGATCAAGTATGAGCTTTTCCGTACCTTCAAATTTCTCAACATCCGCATATGATAACAGCTCTGAAAGGTAAGACATGCCGCCAAATGATTCGAGGTCTGGTAAGGTTGTTAAGGTGATTAAATCAATATTCTTACCAGCTCGGTTAAATTCCACCATTCTTCGCATTAATTCTTGATGCCTTGTTCCTTCCAGATGCTGGGGTTTTATAACGGTATCCTTGAGCAGGTACTCTGCCTTCATCAATGTACCTAGGAACGCTTTTTCCGCAATATTCACCAATCTTCACCTGCTGATAGATCAAGGTTTACTTCATCTGGGATCGCTCTACCAGCAGGAAATGATTCGGTTGAATGCTTATTCTTAGGAACTGGCCTTGGGTTCTCATGATAAGAGTCAATTTCTTCAATAGTTAGTAATGATTCATTTTCCCAGTTTTTCAGAATCCCTACAATATAATTGAGCTTTCGCTTGTTATTCGCACAGGCAATTGCCATCGCTTTTAAGATCACAGCTTTTGGTTGTAAAAAGCTAGAATCCTCTAACCAGGATAACAGCTGCAGTTTCGCATTTATATTTGAAAGACCAAAGCCATTGTTATCCCAGAACTCAACAATTTCTTTCACATCTTGTGTTTGATCCTCTATTTCTGGATTATTCTCTATACCTGGTTGTTGTCCAAGTACCGTATCACCAGGTACGAAAGAATCGTCAAGTTCCTCACATTCAGTTTCTGGATATGTATCATCATCAGCTTGATCGCTAATTTCCTTCTCTCCATCTTGTTTACAAAAAGATTCATATAGACTGCGAATTTCCTCTTTTGTAATGGCTTCGGCAACATATGAAATAAGCGAGGTATCCTCGACATCTTTTAATTCAGTTTTTATACAATCCATAACAGGCTTCCCGCCCTTTTGCAGGTTATCTTTCCCCCAGTTTTTAATCGCGAGTTCTCTTGTGATCGGATTGTAACGGATCAGTTTGTGATGCAGGGTGAATCGTTCCATTAATGATTGGACAGTCTCAATCGAATACCCTAAATCAAACGCCATTTGTTTCTTCGTCATTCGATAGATGCCAATTTGAGTTGTATTTGAATTCGTAAGAAGATAAAGGTAAAAATACTTATCCTCAGGGGTCATTTCTTCTAAAGCAATCGGATTCTTCCAAAAATCAACTCTCACCATACGATATTTTGCCATTTTCAATCACTATCCTTTCATCTAGAAAAATTATTTTCATAGACTATATAGGGAAAATGAGATGAAAAGTAGCGGATTAAAATGTGAACATTTTGTGACAACGCTATTCTGTGTAATTTGGTTGATGTGCTCATCCTCTAAATAAAAAACGTTCCTCACAATGTGTAAGAAACGTTTTTTGCTAAATTCAGTTACGGTTGGCTATTCCAAAAGAAAACAACTACCACTTTCACATGATTGTTTTTTGGATATGTGATTGACCCTCTACTTCTGGATTATTCTCTATACTTGGGTTAAAAGCTTTTTCTTTTTGTTGTTGTTTTTATTTTTCTTTTTATTTTTGTTTTTCTTTTTGCCCACGTATCGTAGAACGACACAAGAAAGTAAAAAGTCATTATATTGTTCGTAAATTAAATAACAGGTGCATTACAAACAAATTCGCAATTTAGAAATAGAATTAGGAACCACGTTATTAATGCGTTCATCAGTGGGGGTTTCCTTAACTCCTACAGGTCAAATCTTATTTAATAGAAGTAAAAATATCATTAACGAAGTGAATGTAATGAAAAGAGAAATTATCCTTAGTCAGGAGAAAGAAAAAGCATTTCTTACCATTGGTTCATGGCCAAGCGTAGCCACTGTTTATTTACCTTATCACTTAGCACAAAATAAACGCTTAAAGAACAGGTCGGAAATTAAAATTAAAGTATCCTATAGCTTCTTTGACCTTCTAAATAATTTAGAAAATAGAAATATTGATGCGGCAGTATTTAACGATAGTGATGTGAATCATAAATTCTATTCGTCTCCATTAATTGAAGAAGAGTTTCTGTTATTTGTGAATCGCCAACACCCGAAATATGGTCAGAAAGAAGAAGTATCTTTTGATGAAATGATAGAGGAAACTTTTGTCATGTTAGCTGAGGGTTGCGATGCGAGAATGTTAGTGGAAAAAGCGTTTTTAGAAAAAGGAGAAAAGCTAAATATTGCTTTAGAAATTGACTTTATTGAGGCTAATTTAGGTATATCTATTCTTCCTGAAATTTTTATTAACCAACTTAGTGACAATATTAAGGCGATTCCTATTACAAACTTCAAAATCACTCGTAAAATTTCAGTTATTGCTCGTAAAGAATCCGATAGCAAACAAAAGATCTTGATACAATCGTTGAAAGGAAAAATCTCGATGACATAAAGGAAGCACCGTTCAGAAAATGAACGGTGCACAGGTGTCGGCCATTAAGGGGTTATTATTTGTAAACGATAAACATCTCGTTTTTCAAGCAGCTGTTCTGTTTGCTGGCGATAATGCTTATAATGATCCGTTTCAATATGTGTAGCAAGTGCCTTTTCATCTTTCCATCTTTCGTAGAAAACAAATGTATCATTATTTTCAACGGATTCATGAAGAGTATATTGAAGGCAGCTATCCTCGGCTCGAGATGCTTCAATAATATTTAATAACTCTGTTCGAAGCAGTTCTCCTTTTCCCGGTTTAGCTTTTAAAACTGCATTGATTATAATTTCGCTCATAATTCTCCCCCGTTCCTTATTTATTATGAATTTCGAAAACCACTAAACCAATTAAAAATAAACTTATCAGGGTCTGAATTGACTCGATGCTTTTTTTCAATTTATGCATTTATTTTTTCAACCTTTTAAGTTGATCATCAAAATCAAAAATACTGCATTTTAATTTTGCATGATCCTATGTTCGTTTATTCATTTCTATGATGATAAATCCCGCTCCGCCAATTGCTCGGCTTGTATAATGAGTAAAAATGCAAATCATTCGGCTTACCATCTTTCTCTTTGACAGAGTACTATGTTAGCGTTTCTTTTGTTCGTTTATTAAAATACACTACGTACTAATCCCCCGTCTATTCGCAACGCGGAACCATTAATGGCTGAGGAAAGAGGACTACTTAAGAATGTGGAGAGATGGGCAATTTCTTCCGGTCGAATAAGTCTTTGAATAATGGAGGTTGGCCGATTCTCTTTCATAAATCGCTTTTCAGCTTCTTCTATTGTCAATCTGTCATTAGGATAAAGACTATTTAACATATTTTCCACTCCTTCTGTTAGAGTGGAACCAGGCATAATAGTATTGACAGTTACATTTGTTCCTTTAGTCAACTCAGCTAAACTACGAGAAAGTGAGAGCTGCATAGTCTTAGTGGCACTATAATGAGCCATTTCTTGAGATGGCATAATGGCTGCTTCGCTAGCAATAAAGATAACTCTGCCTTCTTTTCTTTGAATCATTTGTTTTAGATACCAGCGAGTAAGTCGAACACCACTCATAATGTTGACTTCAAACATCTTAAACCAATCTTCATCAGGGATATCAAAATATTCTTTAGGTTCAAAAATTCCTAGGTTGTTAATAAGAATGTCTACTTCAGAGTACTTCTCAATAACCTTTTGACACCCTTGTTCTGTTCCTAGATCAGCTACTACTGATTGAAGGATGGCATCAGGATACTGTGCTCGAATTTCTTTTATAGTTTGATTAACATTTTCTTCACGACGTCCATTAATAAGTACAGTGGCACCTTCCGCCACTAATGACGTAGCAATTGCTTTCCCAATTCCTGCCGTAGACCCAGTAACCAGTGCCGTTTTCCCTTTTAAATGCAGATGCATGTAAATCCCTCCCAGATTCGTGTTTCAAATCATTGACTTATGTAGGAATGAATAATTACTGTTATATTGTTAATAGTGTGGATTACTCCTCTTATTTTTAACAGAAAATAAGAGGAGCCACTCTTTTCTCAAAAGGGATATAACGAAAGAAATGTGTTTATACTCCTCTGTACCTAATTAAAAATCAAAATTGTCTGGGTCTGGACCAACTCGGTGATTCTGATTCAAGCTATCAATTTGTTCCATATCTTCTTTCGTTAATTCAAAATCAAATACCGTTGCGTTTTCAACAATCCGATGTTCTTTTACAGATTTCGGAATGGTTACAACACCATTTTGTAAGTCCCAGCGTAAAATGATTTGAGCAACAGATTTGTTATACTTATTTGCAATCTCTGTTAAAACTTCATTATCCAGTAACTGTCCTTGCATTAATGGAGACCAGGCTTCTAGCTGAATTCCTTGTTCCTGACAAAATGCTTGAAGTTCTTTTTGTGTCAAACGTGGATGGTATTCCACTTGGTTCACCATTGGTTTAATCTCTGCGTCTTTCATCAAGTCTTCAAGGTGATGGATTTGGAAATTACTTACCCCTATCGCTTTTACTCGCCCTTCTTTATAAAGGGTCTCTAATGCTCTCCAAGCATCTTTGTATTTGCCTTCTACAGGCCAGTGAATGAGGTATAAGTCTAAATACTCCAATCCAAGTTTTTTTAAGCTTGTTTCGTATGCTGCTATCGTAGATTCGTATCCTAAATCAGCATTCCAAACTTTGGAAGTCACAAACAACTCTTCTCTTGAAATGCCTGCTTCTTGAATCCCTTCACGAATACCTTGTCCGACTCCTTCTTCATTTTCATAGATGGCTGCCGTATCAACACTACGATAACCATGCTTAATAGCTGCTTTTACAGAGTTAACTAACACATGCCCTTCTTCTACTTTAAATACCCCGATACCAAACCAAGGCATTTTTACGCCGTTATGCAAAGTTGTTGTATCTTGTAAATTTTTTATCATTACAATGAACCTCCATTATTATTTGATTTGAATTGATAAGATTTAGTGGTTTTTAAAATGTTCTACTCTTTGAAAGAAAGTCTTTATCTGCTCCCGTTACACCACTTTGTCCCCAGTTCCCTGGAATCATTTCACGAATGACGATAAGTACTTTATCCAAAGGTGCATGAGTATATTTAGATGTTATTTGTGTAAGCTGGTTTACCCACTTATCCTTTGTATCTTGATCAAACGTATTCCAAATATCAATCGTGATGATAGCCATTCCATCTATGTTACTTTCCGGCATATGATAAGACTCTTTTGTATCCCAATTGACCACCCTGCTCTTCTCAGCAAAGGTAGCATCGATTGCAACTGCCCCAGCTTTTCCCCAGTTTTCTTTCTCAAGTTCATTTATCAATACTTGAATTTTGTCAGGGACAATCTTTAATAATTTTGTTGTAAGTTCGGTTACAGTATAAATGAATTCCTTTTTTTCGTCTGTTGACATGGTTGGCCAAGTATTTAGCTCAATTAATGGCATAGTATCACTCCCTAAAACTGATTATTTATTCACTAACTACAACTAATTGTTTAAATAATTTTTAACTGCTCTAATCACCAATTCATGATCTTCTTCTGGGGTTAATCCTGATACTGTTATCATCCCAATAGTCCCTACGTTTTTTATTTGGATGGGAAATGCTCCACCAAACGCAGCGTATTCCGAGGCATCTAAACGGTATTCTTCATGGTGCGGGATTCCATTTATCTCACTTTGTATCTGCATATAATACGAGCTATGATTATGCAGAGAAACGACCCGTTTTTTACGCTCAATCCATATGGTATTTTCCTCAGTCGTCCCTGTCATCTTGAAATGAAATAATTGCACACCATTTTTTGTTATATCAACAGCAATCGATTTCCCCTCTTGCTTTGCTGTTTCAACGATTAATAAACCTAATTGAAAGGCATCTTCATTTGTAAAAGAGGAAAATTGAAGTGTTTCCTCCTCTATTAAAATTTTTTTTCTTATTTCACCCATACTTGAAGCACTCATATCTTTTACCCCCATAATCGTTTTATGATACATTTACATTTTTTTGATCTTTTTTCTCTAAAGCCATGCTCCAACTAGTAAGGATCACAGCTCCAATGATTCCAACAATGACAATTGCAATGAAGGCTTCTCTCCATCCAAATTGTTGACCAATAAAAGTACCAAAAGGTACTCCAGTCAAGATTTCTATAGTTAGTCCTGAAAACATTATGGAAATGGCACTGGCTCTACGATTATCAGGAACTACATCAGCAGCAATGGTTGAACCCACAGACATGAATACTCCATGTGAAAAAGCTGTGATTACACGCGCAACTATCAACACTTCAAAACTCGCTGCACTTGCTGCAAGAGTATTTCCCACAATAAAGACGACCATAATCCAAAGCAGCAAACCTTTTCGTGATAGGCTTGATGTTAACGGAGTCAGAATGGGTGCTCTTAAATGTTACTCCCAATGCATAAAAGGAAACCGTTAAGCCGGCTGTTGTAACAGAAATATGCATGTCATTTGCAATGAGGGGTAATAAACCAACACTTATAAATTCTGTTGTTCCAATTGCAAATGTACTTACTGCTAAAGCTAAAAGTGCCCATGTACTTTTTTTATTTTCCATGGCCTTCCTGCTTTCTAGTGATGTGAAATTTTTCTAGAACATGAACTGCAAAAAGTCTGGTAGAAAATGTCCGCAAGATGTATTATAAGGAGTGTGTTTTATAAAAGTAAGTACGCACTTTAAAGTTATATAAGCACCTGAAAGTGATATAGGTACTTTTTAGTGCCTATAAATATTGAGTAGGAGGATAAGTATGTCTACTAAAAAGTATAATATTTCGGTTGAAGCTACACTTGAGGTTATAGGTGGGAAATGGAAGTGTGTAATCCTTTGTCATTTAACACATGGTAAGAAACGAACAAGTGAATTAAAACGCCTTATGCCTGCTATCACACAGAAAATGTTAACTCAACAATTACGTGAATTAGAACAGGATGGAATTATTAAACGGATTATTTATAATGAAATTCCCCCAAAAGTGGAATATGAGCTTAGCGAATATGGCTGGAGTTTGAAAAGTATTTTGGATTCTTTATGTGCTTGGGGAGAAAATCATATTACGAAAGTATATGGTGATAAATCATCTGTCTTAGAGGACAACATCTTAAACAAAAAGATTGATTTTGTGCCATCATAACGTAAAATAGTCCAGCAACAATCGCAAAAACATCGGGCACAATTGTGTAATAAGACAAATCAAAAAATCTTCTTTGTATACAAAATCCCCGCATACATTCATACAAAAATAGGTATACCATATTGGTATACCTATAATTTAAGCCATAACTTTCTCCTTAATATTCTCTCCTTTTACCATTTTTAACCAATTGAGCAATCTTTTCAATTTCCGCACTTGAGTTCTTCCACCAATTTCGACTCCAAATTCGAGTGATCTTCCACCCTTTTGTTTCCAAAAATCTTTGTCTATATACGTCTCTTTCTTTTGCTGAAGGTTTCTGTGGGTGTTCGTCTTTTGATTCAGTCCTCTGTTAGGCACCCGTTATGGGTAAAAATGATGTATACTATAAATTTAAAAATCTTAATTTTCTAACTCAGTCTTGAATTGATCTAATAGAAAGATGGGAAGGGGAGCCATTATATTTTGAAAAAAAAAAATATTCATATTCAGCATCTGTCCCACCATATCGTTCTTTCCTCACATTAAGATAACCCTTTATATCATCCATGTTAATTACTACATCTTTTTTTCTTATCTGTTTTCCTTGAAAATTCGAGCATTGGGGGAATATTGCAAACGAATGGGGATTACACCTAATGAAGTTAGTTGAGAAGTGATCGCGTTGTTCCTTGTTCGAAATACCAAAAGGTAAATTGCAAAACCCACACATCTATAGGACGTCATTATTTATTACAAAAAAATAATAGTAGAAGATTTTACTTTACCGTAATAATTTTTTTAAAAAGTTTATTTTATCTTCCGCATTATCCTTAGTTATGATATCAATTCCACTATCAATTATCTTTTCGGTATTGTCTCCTTCAATTGCTTTCAGTGCCTGTACTACGCTTAGATATCCCATATCATAAGGATTCTGCGCTATAGTGGCATCTACCTTTCCTGACTCAACAAATTCTGTCATTTCTATTATACCATCTGTACCAATAACAGGGATTTTCATCCCTTTTTCCTCTATTGTTCCTAATGCCTCTAGAGCTAAGCGGTCAGAAGTAGCAATTACCCCTTTAATATTTGGATACGATTGCAAAATGCTTCCCATCACTGGTGTTGGATTTGCCAAATCGTCATACCCTGATCTTTCTGTAACAACCTCTATTCCGATATTCTTCAAAACCTTCTTTGCCCCGTTCATTCGATCAATCATAACTTGATCATATGCTAGCCCAAAAATGATAGCGACTTGATCTCCTGGCTGCAGCATTGAACCCAATAACTTTCCTGACATCTCACCCAATTCATAGTGGTCCGGTCCAATAAAGGCGGTTTTATCTTCCCATTCAATGTCCCTAGACACAAGGAGCACAGGAATATTTTTTTTCTTATATTCCATCAATGCAGGAATAGTAACCTCTTCATCAATAGGGGCTACAATTAGCGCATCAGGTTGTTGAGTAAGAACCTTTTTTAACATTTTAGGCTGATTACTAATAGGATAGATCGATTCAGGAGCTATGACTTTACCCTTTAGATTTAAATCTTGGAAGGCTTTTTCGGCTCCTGACTCAAATATTTTCCAATACTCGATATCTAATCTATGTGTAACGATCATAATCTTAGGCTTATCCTTTTCCTTAATAAACCAAACTGTAAAACTTGTGAAAGCCATGATGAAAAAGAAAAAGGCTAATGGAACGATCAAATTTTTTTTCACTATACGCTTCCCCCTCATGCTTTCTTTATATTTGCAGAACGAAAGGAGATCATATTTTAATAGAATTGAGATTAAAAGTACGATTCCTTGAAGTCTGTTATGTGTGATATTCACATTGTAAAACGTAATTATTGATATCTTTTTTAATTACATATATTGTTTAAGAATCGATTCATTTTCCTCGTTATACATATAAGAATAAATAGGTCTACCAATACCATAAGTTAATGTTTCATCAATAACATGAACCTCACTTAAAAATTTTAAATACTTCCTAATGGAAACTCTTGAAATTTCTGTAATTTCAGCCATTTCATCTGTCGTAAATGGAAAATTCGCTTGCTTTTTAATCGCACTAAAAACTACTTTTAAAGTCTCTCTAGATAAACCTTTTGGCAGAGGCTTTATTGGTTTAGCGGTAACTAATTCATCCTGTTTCACCAGTAGGAGCTCATCTAAATCCTTCTGGTTCATCTTAGTTTGTTGATTTAAATATAAGTATTGTTCTTTGTAAGATATAAGTGCTTTTTGAAATCTCTTAAACTCAAATGGTTTTATTAAATAATCTACAGCTCCATATCTTAGCCCAGTCTGAATTTTATCTACGTCTGAAGCCGCAGTTATTAGAATGACATCTAATTCTTTTTTTTCTTTTCTTATTTTACTTAATAAAGTCAACCCATTTTCACCCGGCATGTAGATATCTAAAAGTACTAGATCAACTTTTTGATGATTGATCATTTTTGTCGCTTCATTTACCGAATGTGCGATACCTACTAAAATAAAACCATCAATTTTTTTTAAGTATTGTTTATTAAACTCTGCTACCATCGGGTCATCATCTACAATTAGAACATTAATCATTTGTCTCCTGCTCTCCCTTGTAAGGAATTTGAATAATAAACTCTGTTCCTTTTTCAACACTTAAGTTTAGTTGGATAGATCCTCCTAAAACTTCGACACTTTTACTCACTAAATATAATCCATAGCCTCGATTTTCTCCCTTTGTCGAATACCCCTTCTTAAATATGTGAGTAAATTGTTCCTTTTTAAGACCAGGCCCCGTATCCTGGACTTTAATTCGAAGTTGATTTTTATTATAGTTTAACTTTAACAGAAGCTTCTTTTCCTTCATTTCACTCATGGCTTCTATCGCATTATCTACGACATTTCCGATAATGGTAATTAATTCATGTGTAACATGATCCTCACTGGATTTTGGAATGACTGTCTTATTATCTATCTTCATCTCTACCTTATTTTCTCTTGCCGTACTAAGCTTGCCCATAATAAACCCAGCAAGAACAGGATCTTTCATATTTTTTGTAACATAACTAACTTCGTTTACACGGTGATCAACAATTTCATTTATAAAATCGATTAACTCATTATAAAATCCCATTTTAACCATACCAAGAATAACATGCAGTCGATTCATAAACTCATGTGACTGGGCGCGCAAGGCTTCTGCATATAATCGAACACCCGTTAATTGCTCTGCTAATTGGTGGACTTCAGTTTTGTCCCTGAATGTTGAGATTGCTCCAACTATTTCTTGGTTTACAATCAACGGAGCTCGATTCGATAAAAGTGTTACACCATTGACCGTTATCTCTTCATCTTTTTCGGACCTTCCTGTTTTTATCACCCGTTCCAATTTTGAAAATGGCAGAAAATCGGTCAGTTTCCTTCCTACAGGATTACCTTGCAATCCCATATTCATAAAGGTTCGTAATGCTGATTTATTGACAAGAGTTATTATTGCATTTTTATCAACTGCAATAATTCCTTCATGAACAGATTGCAGCATCGTATTTCTTTCCTCATGAATTTTTGCAATCGCAGAGGGTTCTAATCCAAATAAAACCTTTTTAATATATCTTGCCAGGAAAACTGCACCTATGATACCTACTAAAATACCTAAGCTCGAGCCAATTAAAATATTTTTATGACCACTTTCAAGTGCTTGTTCAACATTATTGAGGGATATCCCAACTACAACTGCTCCTACCTGTTCCTTTTCATCATTATAGATAGGAGTAAATGCACGTAATGACTGTCCTAGTGTCCCTTTCGATATCGAGATATTCTCTTTTCCGTTTAATACCACTTCTTCATCTCCGCCGATAAAGTGTTTCCCAATTTCTCCTGGATCAGGATGAGATTTTCTAATTCCGTTTATATCCATCACTACAACAAAAAGAACATCAGCTGCTTGTTGAATATCGACTGTATACTCTTGTATTGCACCACTATCATCTTCTCTCTCAAGTCCACTTCTAACAATTTCAGATTTGGCAACTGTTCGTGATACAATCTTTGCTTTTTCTTCTTGACTGCTACGAATCGATTCGCTTACTGTTTGACTAATTAATAAATCAGTAAAAAGCAATGATAAAAGAACAACCAAGCATACAAAGAAAATGATAATAGTACTTAGCTTAAATTTTTGTTTTGACAATGAGTCCACTCCTAAAAACGTTCCTGCTTATTCTTTCATTCAATACAGCTTTAACTAAGCTATTGTAAAATAAAAGCCTTACCTAAACAGATTATTAGGAAGGCTATAAAAGTAAAATTTCTATTTTAACTTGATCTGGAGTTATAATTAGCAATGGTTTAGCAATTTCCTTAATACCAGATAAACGAATCTTTAAGTGGTTGTAAAATCAAATGTTTTTTGCGCAACCCCTGTTTTTATTGCTGCAGCTGCAACAGCTTCTGCTACATGTTTCGCTACTCTTGGGTCAAATGGATCTGGAATGACATAATCAGCGTGAAGCTCTTCACTGCTAATTAAATCAGTGATAGCATAAACAGCAGCAATTTTCATTCCTTCATTAATTTCCTTTGCACGAACATCTAAAGCACCACGGAAAATCCCTGGGAATGCAAGGACATTATTAACTTGGTTCGGGAAATCAGAGCGTCCTGTTCCAACTACAAGTGCTCCTGCTTCTTTTGCCTCCTCCGGCATAATTTCTGGTGTCGGATTAGCCATAGCAAAAATAATTGGATTCTCATTCATAGAACGAACCATCTCTTTTGTAACTGCTCCTGCGGCAGAGACCCCGACAAACACATCTGCACCCTGCAATGCATCTGCTAATGACCCTTGCTTTTGTTCTTTATTTGTAATCCTTGCCATTTCTTCTTTAAATTTATTCATACCCACCGGACGGCCTTTATAAATGATTCCTTTTGTATCACATAAAATGACATCTTTCACACCCATACTCAGCAACAGCTTGACAATAGCAACGCCTGCAGCCCCAGCTCCATTTGCTACGACACGAATATCCACAATATTTTTGTTTGCTAGTTTCAGAGCATTAATGAGTCCTGCTGCGGTTACAATAGCTGTTCCATGTTGGTCATCATGGAAAATAGGAATATCACACTCTTTGTGTAAACGCTCTTCAATTTCGAAGCATTGCGGTGCCGCAATATCTTCTAAGTTTATTCCGCCAAAAGTAGGCTCTAACATTTTAACGTGCTCGACAATTTTATCCGTATCAGTCGAGTTTATGCATAGTGGAAAGGCATCTACATTTGCAAATTCTTTAAATAACAATGCCTTCCCTTCCATTACCGGCATAGCTGCTTTCGGCCCGATATTTCCAAGCCCAAGGACAGCGGTTCCATTTGAAACGACAGCAACCAGATTTCCCTTCATTGTATAATCATATACTTTACCTTCATTCTCATGAATAGCTAAACATGGCTCAGCTACACCTGGTGAGTATGCAAGACTTAAATCTTTTGCATCACGTACCTTGACTTTAGAACTAACACTAAGTTTACCTCTATTTTCTTGATGCATTTTTAATGCTTCTTCTCGTAATGTTGACATAACGGAATCACCCTGCTTTTGTAGAATTTTATAAGACTTATTGAATTGGTAGATTAATAGATTAATTTTAATTTAGAGCACTAAACATATTAAATATATTGTCTTTTTAGATTGTACAAATTAGGAAAAAAAGCGCTTCCCATTGACTAATTTTTTCATTCTCTTTCTTTAGTAAAGATTATAGTGTTTTTAGAAAGCTTCATAGTATATTTAACTTTTTTAATTGTTTTTTAATTTAAGAAAATTAATTAAAAAACTTACTTTTCACCAGGTCTTATGGCGGAAGCTTTAGTTTTTATATGAAAACAACTCTAGAAAAGACAATAAGAAAATTAGACCTTCACCTTGAAAATCCCCTTATGCTATCAACCATAAAATATAATTTCTGATAGTATAAAAAAGTACTCTAATGTCTACTCTCTAGGATACTTTTTTCAATCATCGCTTTTTCAATAATTAACTAAATACAAGTTCCGGCTCTTTTTCTGCTAGACCAAGTGTTTTAGCTGTTGAGGTATGGATTTCGTTCAGAAGTTCTCGATTATCCATTAGCGATATACCATAAGAAGGAATCATTTCTTTCATTTTCGTTTCCCACTCATTTATATGTTCAGGGAAACATTTTTCTAGTACTTCTAGCATGACGTGCACGGCGGTAGAGGCACCAGGGGAAGCACCAAGCAATGCTGCAATTGAACCATCAGCTGCACTAACAACTTCCGTTCCAAATTGAAGTGTTCCTTTACCAGCTTCCGTATCTTTAATCACCTGCACCCGCTGGCCTGCTACGACTAAATCCCAATCCTCACTTTTTGCGTTCGGAATAAATTCACGTAATTCTTCCATGCGCTGTTCTTTTGATAACATCACTTGCTGGATCAGGTATTTTGTCAATGACATGTTTTTTGCACCTGCTGCCAACATCGTTACGAGATTATCCGGTTTTACGGAAGTGATCAAATCAAACATTGAACCGTTTTTCAAGAACTTTGGTGTGAAGCCAGCAAATGGTCCGAATAGTAATGATTTCTTATTATCAATAAATCTTGTGTCCAGGTGCGGAACAGACATTGGAGGAGCACCAACCTTAGCTTTTCCGTATACTTTTGCATGATGCTGCTCTACTACATCTGGATTATTACACACCATAAATAATCCGCTTACCGGGAACCCCCCCATATGTTTTCCTTCAGGAATGCCGGATTTTTGCAGTAGGTGCAGACTTCCTCCTCCGCCTCCGATAAAGACAAATTTTGCATTATGGCATTCGACAGTACCGCTACCCGAATTCCGTACTTTTAATTCCCATAGACCATCGCTCGTACGTTTCATATCAGTAACACTATGATTGTAGTGTAAATCGACATTTTTAGTCTCTAAGTGGTCAAACAACATGCGGGATAAAGCTCCAAAGTTGATATCAGTACCAGAGTCGATCTTTGTTGCTGCAATAGGCTCATTCGATGTGCGATCTTGCATAATAAGCGGAATCCATTCCATTAGTTTTTCAGGATCATCGGAAAATTCCATTCCTTGAAACAATGGGTTCTTTGATAACGCTTCAAATCTTTTTTTTAAAAACGAAACATTTTGTTCCCCTTGAACTAAGCTCATATGAGGCAATGGCATGATAAAATCTTGTGGATTTTGGATCAGCTTGTTGTTTACAAGATATGACCAAAACTGCATTGAAACTTGAAATTGTTCATTAATCTTTATTGCTTTACTAATATCAATCAATCCATCCGGATTTTCGACCGTATAGTTAAGCTCGCACAGTGCGGCATGACCTGTGCCTGCATTATTCCATTCGTTAGAGCTTTCCCCTCCTGCGTTTGTAAGCTTTTCAAATACCTTAATTTTCCAGTTTGGTACTAATTCTTTCAGAAGTGTCCCCAAAGTAGCACTCATGATTCCGGCACCAATTAAAATTACGTCTGTTTTCGTTTCTCTGTTGCTCATTTTAACTCTCCTTTCCTTATTAATATTCATATCCACTTCAAATCCGATCGAATGCCCTTGGGACGATTGATCATAGGCAAAGGATGAAAGCTTGTCTGTCGGGCTTTAAATCAATTGAATAAGTCTCTTGATGTTTGAATGGCATTCGATGCATAAGCTAAAAAAAAGACAACTTCACCCAATGGGTGAAGTCTGTCCAAATTGAAAATAGAATTTATATAGAATGGTTTGGAAATTCATCATAAGCTGTCATTGAACAAGTTGTCATTTAGGTTTCTATGTCTCTATTAAATTATTTTTACACCAGCTTAAGAGCTGAACATTCAGTTTTCGTTATACCAGAGGTCCGCCAAGCTTTACAATATCTTCAGATACGCTTGTAAACTTTTTGAAGTTTTCATTGAACTTGCTAGCAAGGTCTAAGGCTTTTGCTTTATAAGCTTCCTTGTCAGTCCATGTTTTTTCTGGAATTAATACGTCGTCAGGTACACCTGGAACTTTAAGTGGAATTTCCAGACCAAAGATATCGTCCTTTCCGGTTTCCACGTTATCTAATTCTCCGTTAAGTGCTGCTCTCACCATTGCTCGAGTGTAGGAAAGGTTCATACGGTGACCTATGCCATATTCTCCACCAGTCCAACCAGTATTTACTAAGAATACGTTTGAGTTGTGCTTTTCTATTTTTTCCCCAAGCATTTCTGCATAACGAGATGCGTTAAGCGGCAGGAATGGAGAACCAAAGCATGTAGAAAAGGTTACTTCTGGAGATGTAACCCCCCGCTCTGTTCCTGCTAGCTTACTAGTATAACCGCTTAAGAAATGGTACATGGCTTGTTCTTTAGATAACTTGCTGATTGGAGGCAATACGCCGAATGCATCAGCTGTTAAGAACACAATTGTATTTGGGTGTCCGGCAACACTTGGAAGCATGATATTATCGATTGCATCAATTGGATACGCTGCACGTGTATTTTCTGTTAGGGATACATCATTGTAATTTGCAAGACCAGTATTCTCGCAGATAATAACATTTTCCAATACAGACCCGAATGTAATCGCATCAAAGATTTGAGGTTCCTTCTCGCGAGATAAGTTCACGCACTTTGCATAGCAGCCGCCTTCAATATTAAATACACCGTTATCAGACCAGCCATGCTCGTCATCACCGATTAACTTGCGGTTTGGATCTGCAGAAAGCGTTGTCTTTCCTGTACCCGATAAGCCGAAGAACAATGCCACATTGCCTTCTTCACCTACGTTTGCAGAACAGTGCATAGGTAAAATGTCTTGTTCCGGCAACAAGTAGTTCATGATAGAGAAGATGGATTTCTTCATTTCACCTGCATACTCAGTACCGCCGATCAGAATAACACGCTTTTCAAAAGAAACAATGATGAACGTTTCAGAATTTGTACCGTCAATATCCGGATTAGCTTTAAATGTTGGAGCAGATACGATTGTAAATTGTTCATCATGTTTCGGGGAATCAATCCCTGTCGGACGGATAAACAATTGATGTGCAAATAAGTTATGCCAAGCATATTCATTTATAACTTGAATTGGAAGACGGTGGCTGTGATCCGCTCCGGCAAAGCCTTTAAATACGAAGATTTCTTCTTTTTCTTTTAAGTATTCTAATACCTTTGTGTACAGATTATCAAAATGCTGTTGGGAAATCGGTTGGTTTACAGTACCCCAATCAATTTTATCAGCAGTAGATGCTTCCTTAACAATGAATTTATCTTTAGGAGAACGACCTGTGTATTTACCTGTTGAAACAGAGACAGCACCGGTAGAAGTTAATTTACCTTCTCCCCTCTTAATTACTTTTTCCACTAACTGCGAAACACTTAATTGAACTTGTGCATTACTTCCATTTAATAACTCATGTAATTCAATTTGTACGTTCACACTACTCATATCTATATCATCCTTTTATCTTTTTTGAAAATTTCTTGTAATTCCCGCAAATAGTACATACATTAACTTAAATGATTCATACTATTTATAGGGTTTTGTTGGTGAATTCTTCTGAAAGTATTTGAACCTTAAGTTGCTAGTAATGAAGTCATCGACTTAAACATGTTGTAATTTTTTTTGGCTAGCAATCTGATCTGCTACTAGCTTTACGAGATCTACAACGCGGCAGGAGTAGCCCCACTCATTATCATACCAGGCAAGAACCTTTACCTTACGGGTTCCCATAACGATTGTAGATAAACCATCAATAATAGACGAACTTGTATTTGTATTGAAATCTACTGACACAAGCGGTGAATGACAGAATTCTATAATACCCTTCATTGATCCTTGGGCCGCAGTCTGGAAGGCATTATTAATTTGTTCCACTGTCACATCACATTTTACGTCTACTACAAGATCTACAAGCGAAACATTTGGTGTCGGAACGCGTAGTGCCATACCATGTAATTTGCCGGTTAAATGTGGTAGTACCTTTGCTAAAGCTTTAGCAGCACCTGTTGTAGTTGGAATAATAGATTGTGCGCATGCACGAGCTCTACGTAAATCTTTATGTGGATTATCAATATTATTTTGATCATTTGTATATGCATGTACAGTAGTCATTAAGCCATTCTCTATGCCGAATTGTTCATCTAACAGCTTGACGACTGGAGCAAGACAATTAGTTGTACAGGAGGCATTTGAGATCACATCGTGTTTTGTAATATCCAATTGCTCATCGTTTACACCAACTACAATCGTAACATCTTCATTTTTACCTGGAGCTGTTAAAACGACCTTCTTTGCCCCTGCTTCTAGATGTAGACTTGCTTGTTCTTTTGCATTAAATTTTCCTGTTGCTTCAATCACAACATCTATTCCCAGCTCCTTCCAAGGAAGCTCTTGAGGATTACGATGATTAAGAAGTTGAACTAACTTACCATCCACCAATAAGTGATCTTGCGAAACCTCTACAGTACCGTCAAACTTCCCGTGTACTGTGTCGTACTTTAAAAGGTGTGCCAACGTCTCTGCAGGATAGCTCGCATTAATTGCTACGACCTGGAATGAGCTTTCTTTTATCGCTTGACGAAACACCATTCTTCCAATACGTCCAAACCCGTTAATAGCCACATTAATCATTTTAATATGTCCCCCTCAATCTATTGAGTTATACTATTTATCTAAAAATCTACGAATAGTATAACATAAATAGAGAAAAATCCATCACTAATTTTACTTTTTTTAATTACTCAATTATTAACATTCCATTCCCTAAAGTACCGATTAATTCTAACCAAGGCATCCTAAGTCCTTATCTCAATGAAGTACAGGTACAGGTACCGCTATTTGTTGTACATCACGAGCAATCATAACTTCTTCATTTGTCGGAATAATGATAACTTTTACCGGAGAATGCGGATAGCTAATAAATCTTTCTTCACCACGGACCTGATTACGTTCAGGATCCCAATAAACACCCATGAATTCCAAACCACGTAATACACGTGAACGGATAATATCACTGTTTTCCCCAATTCCAGCAGTAAAAAGAATTGCATCTACTCCAGACATTTGTGCTGCGTAAGAACCTATATATTTATGAATTCTACTACCGAATACTTCAAGAGCTGTTTCTGCTCGTTCATTTCCTTCTTCAGCAGCTTGTTCGATGTCACGAAGATCGCTTGATAAACCTGAAATGCCCAATATACCACTCTTTTTATTTAAAATATCTAACACTTCCATTTCTGATTGACCTGTTTTTTCCATAATAAATGGAATCAGCGCTGGGTCAATGTTCCCTGAACGAGTTCCCATTGCAACACCTGCAAGTGGTGTAAAGCCCATTGAAGTATCAATAGATTTCCCGCCTTCAATTGCTGCTATACTCGCTCCATTTCCTAAGTGACAAGAAATCAATCGTAATTGTTCGATCGGACGCCCTAATAATTCTGCTGCCCTTTCAGATACATATTTATGTGAGGTACCATGAAAGCCATATTTGCGAATTCCATATTTTTCATAATATTCATATGGTAAACTATATAAGAATGATCGTTCTGGCATTGTTTGATGGAATGCCGTGTCAAAAACTGCTACTGCATTTACATTTGGTAAAACTTCTTTGAATGCTTTAATTCCAACAACATTTGCTGGGTTATGAAGTGGGGCTAAATCAGATAACTCCTCAATTTTTTGAAGTGTTTCATCTGTAATTAAAACTGAGTCATTAAAAATCTCACCACCGTGTACAACACGATGACCGATTCCTTCAATTTCATTTAAAGAATCGAGAATTCCAAAATGTGTAAGCTTGCTAAGAAGCATCTTAACCGCAACAGAATGGTCTGGAATGTCTATTATTTCTTTTACTTTTTCTCCGTTCACTAAAATAGTAAATACTCCTTTATCTAAGCCGATACGTTCTACTAACCCAGCTGTAAGTACTTCTTCACTCGGCATTTCAAATAACTGGAATTTTAAAGAAGAGCTTCCTGCATTGATTGCTATTATTTTTGACATGATATTTCCTGCTCCTTTTCATCTAAACCATTTCGTTTTTAGAAACATATTAGATATCTAGAATGTACTAATGAATTTCCTTAATACTTGATAAACGAATGGAGATCGCATTTTGCTTTTCGTTTATTACATTAATAGTCTGATTGAAATAATTAAGTTTATATACTCGACCTTTGCATGTTTTAAGCAATCCATTCTGAAAATAAATAATGGTTATCAAGCGATTTTTGGTTAATTTTTTTAAAATCATCTATCTATCTCCTCAATCACTAAAGTCCTATATGGAAAGGCGTTATTCTATTGACTAGTGACATGAATAAATATGCCCTTTACCATTTAGTAAAATAATCTTTAACATACTTACAACTGTCTATTATTAGACTTATAGAGTCCAAGTTTAAAGTTTTAAATGAAATAAATATTTTACTGACAACTAACGTGAAAGAGGCTTACTTATTAACTGAAAATATTCCCAAGTCAAGTACAGCGTTTCCATCTGAGACAACAGCAACTAGATTTCCTTTAATCCTAGGGAAAGTATTTTGGTAAAAAAACACATCGGCCTTGATCAGCCCTGTATGCAAAAGCCGTAATTCCTGAAAAGGCTACACTAAGTTGGACAGATATTATAAGAGCTAGTACACTAATCATTTTTACCGGAAATTTATAAGATTTACATACATTCCAAGTGAGATATTTCAATAACGTTTATCCAACTATTCTTCTAAGCCACCTTAAGCTGTAGCTTTTCTTATTTCTTTTCTATTATCGTTTATGAATATGCGAAATGGTTTTCCTACAGGTAACACAACTTGTTGAAAGTGAGTGTTTAAAACAGCTGCAGCAGAACCATAAAATGAAAGTAGCGCAATAAGCAATTCAGAGATGGCTGCAAGCATATGTGAAAATTCGTACATAATATCAAACGAACTTAAGGATAATCCAATAAATAAGAAATCAATGAGTACGAAAATAAAAAACAGCACTTTATGAGTTTCCATTGCACCGATTGTCATAAATAAGCTAAAAATTAAATAGCCAATGAATGCAACACCCAGCTGTTTAGAATCAGCATTTGCCAAGACCGTGTCTCCTAAAGCCCCCATTTGGATCAACCAGCTTGTACCGACACCGAACCAAAACAATCCAAATGCACCAAATGCCGTTGTTCCAAATACATTATTATGCTTAGCATCAAAAAAGCTGGCAATTAATTGAGCAATACCCCCTAAAAAAAATGCCCATGGCAAGATTAATGCCGTACCTTCTGTTAAACCTAATTTTTGTGATGATGCTACAAGCGTAACCATTGCTAAACCAAATAGACCAAGCGCTGATGGATCAGCTATCATCACCTTTACTGACGTATAACTTTGATTTTTCATTCTAATCCTCTTACTTTCCTTCATAATTTACTCTTAATTATGTCTGTTTCTGAAACTAGTAACCTGATGGCAAGCATCAAATTCGTCGTTTACCTATTGTAGATGATGGATCATTAGTGGGCATTGCAGCTCTTAGGGGATCTTGCTGTTGCTGATAAAAAAGCTGGGCAAGCTTTGAGTGAAATTTCCAAATAACAAATTTATACTAAATCACTAAAATCCTGGAATGAACACCAAGCTTTCCTTGATTTCCCTTATCCTTTTAACTCAATAGCTTCATTAAGAGTGTTGCCATGATTACTGTAGCAGCACCACCAAGTCTTGTTGCTACTTGTGCAAATGGCATTAATGACATTCTGTTGGAGGCAGACAAAATTGCTACGTCCCCTGTTCCCCCTAATCCGCTATGACACCCAGTTACAATCGCTGATTCAACCGGATGCATATTTAGGAATTTACCAACAATATAACCTGTCCCAACCATTGCGAGCACAACAGACATACAAACTACCACATAAGCAGGAGTTACAATTTTCACAACATCCTCCAATGGAATAAACAGCATTCCCAACCCTACCATAAGCGGCCAAGTTAAACCTGTAGAAACAAATTTATAAAGATGAAATGCACCCTGTTCCATTTTTGCCGGCATTAGCTGAAGACATTTAACCAATGTAGCAGCCACAATCATTAAAACTGGACCAGGAATGCCTAAAAACATATGGGCAAATTGACCGAAGATGAAAAAACCACAGGCAAGCAGTAAACCTGCACCCATTAATGAAAAATCGACTGGCGCATTTATATTTGTATTCTCGTTCTTCATCTCTTTTACGCCGTCTTTTGCTTTGACTAATACGCCATTTCCAGTAAGCTCTGGCTTTCTTTCACCTAAATTTTTCATTAATCCTGCACATATAACTGCGACGATATTTCCAATGACTGCAGCAGGGATCATTTGAGATACATACGTTTCAGCTGATCCACCTAAAATTTGCGAGTATGCTAGTGATAATGGTAGAATTCCTTCACCAACTCCTCCGCCAATAATAGGAACAATGATATAGAAAAAGGTATGCTTCATTTCATATCCAAAAAGTGCTCCAACTGATATACCAACAACAATAGATGCTACAGTTCCGAGAACAAGCGGTATAAACATTTTTGAAAAACCTTGAATCAAGACTCTGCGATTCATTCCCAGGATACTTCCAGCTACTAAAACAGAAATATACAAATAAAGAAAGTTAGACGTTTTCATTAATGTTGTCACCGCTTCCATCGAAGCCGGATTAAAGATGTTAAAAAATACGAGAACAGATGGAACAAGCAGGGCCAATATAGCAGGTCCGCCAATGTCTTTTAAAATAGGAATTTTCATTCCAAGGTCACCTAGTAAAATTCCAAGCACCATAATAACCGCAAATCCTCCGATCATGTCTGGAGGTAGTTGATTATAAACAGATGCACCATAAACAATTGCCGCTAATACTAAATATAGTGGTAATGGGATAACCCCTACCTTTACTTGTTTGAGCTTTGTAAGAAACCCTTGTTTTTCATGTTCATGTTGAAGCGTTTCCAATTTTCTTGCTGTTTCCATGAAGTTATTCCTCCTTTACTATTTCTGTATCTACATAATAGTTGTAACGCTTCCAAAAAAACAGTTTATGAAATTTATATTAATGTTTTGAAAATAAAAAAAGTAAGCCGCAAAAAAGTTGCTTACAAACGTATTGTTCAATGAATTGGTTCTAGTGCAAGAAAAAATCTAGTAAACTCGGACTTTACTGACATTATAAGATAACAAAAATAAAAACACTCTAGAAGAGCTAGAAGAAAAACCATTAGAGGAGGAAAAAGAACCAGTAGAGAATGAATCAGAGGCTGAACCTTAACAACAAGAAGAAATTATTGAGCCTGAGCCAGAACCTATTGAAGAACCGGAAGAGACAGTTATATACAATAACTGTTCTGAAGTAAGAGATGCTGAGCAGCCCCAATTAGAAAGGGGGAGCCTGGTTATAGTAGTAAATTGGATCGTGATGGAGATGGTATTTCTTGTGATCAATAAAAAATGACAGGACTTGGGTAACATTCATACAAAAATAGGTATACCATATTGGTATACCTATAATTTAAGCCATAACTTTCACCTAAACATTCTCTTCTTTTTTAATTTTTAACCAATTGATCAATCTTTTCAATTTCCGCACTTGAGTTCTTCCGCCAATTTCGACTCCAAATTCGAGTGATCTTCCACCCTTTTGTTTCCAAAAATCTTTGTCTATATACGTCTCTTTCTTTTGCTGAAGGTTTCTGCGGGTGTTCGCCTTTTGATTCAGTCCTCTGTTAGGCACCCGTTAGGGTGAAAATGATGTATACCTATAAATTTAAAAATCTTAACATATTCGCTGGTCGATTTTGATATCTAAATTGATATCATTCTTATATTGTTTGAGTGTATTAAAACTAGGTGCTTGATTAAAACAAGTCCAAAAGGAATCTCTTGCTTTATTTCTAGCCATCTTTACTTTTTGTCCAAACTTTTCTGGCAGGAGATAGGTATCTTGTCGAGGAAACAGTTATCTAATCTTATCTTATAAGAGTTCCCGTACAAAATTGTTAATTCTATCTAGCCTTGAATGTAATATTTCGTTTAGAAAATTTAACCTTTCCTTTCCATTATCTTCTGTGACGATGTCCACTCCAATATCGATCCTTTTTTCTACGTATTCTCCCTTTATGGCTTTCTGTGCTTGTTCCACGCTAAGATATCCGATATCATAAGGATTTTGCCCTATAGTAGCGCTGAGCATTCCGGATTCAATAGCCCTTACCATTTCTCTGCTACCTTCTGTTCCAACGACGGGAATATTCAGGTCATTTTCTTTTATTACTTTCAATGTCTCTAGAGCGATTCGATCACCTGTGGCAAATACACCTTTAATATTAGGATAATCCTGCAAGACATGCTCCATTACTGGTATTGGATTCTCAAATCGATCTTCTCCAAACCGTTCAGTGGCAACCTTAATTCCAACGTCTTCCAAAACTTCCTTCGCTCCTTTTATTCGCTCCTGCTCGGAGCTCTCTAACTTTCCATATATAATGGCTACTTCATCTCCAGGCTGTAGTGTGGAAGCCAATAGCTGCCCTGCTCTTTTCCCTAATATTGAATGATTAGTTCCTATATATGTGGTTTTTTCGTTCCACTGCATATCCTTGCCCGCAAACAATATGGGAATGTTTCTTTTTTTATATTCTTTTAATACAGGAATCGTATGGGATGGATGAATTGGACTAATGATAAGTGCATCTGGATTTTGCTTTAAAACTCTTTTTAACAGGTCAGCCTCATTTGTGATGGGGTATACATTCTCAGGTGCTATTATTTTACCGTCTATGTCAAAATCATCAAATGCCTTTTGGGCTCCTGATTCAAAAGCCTTCCAATACTCTACGTCTAACCTTTTTAAAATTACCACCACTTTAGGCTTATCATCTTCTTTCAGAAAATGAACAGCCATGCATAGTAAAGTTATAAGAAAAACAGAACAAATTAATCGAACTTTCCATTTCCTTTTCAATTTTCTTCTCCTTCCCTGTCAAACCATTGATCAATTTAGAAGCATAAAACATCTGTAAAAACTTTTTTATAAATAAAATACAACTTTTTAGATAATATTTTAAAGGCGAAAATTAATTTGAGCTTCCTTGGTCTCTTGCAGTGACGGTCTTCTCTGAAAATGATCGTTTCTTGCTTTCTTTTTTTAGTAAACCTCCTATGAATGAATGGTAGTAAAAATAGAAAGCGGTTAACCTCAATGCTGTCAAAGAGTTGAATTTATTCTTTCGTTCTATCTTTATTTAAAATGATAAAAGTTGCAGTTCCCATTGCAACCAATTGGTTTTGATCATTATAAATCTCAGATATACCTACAGATAAAGTTCCTCCTCTATGAGATAAAGAAGATTTAGCTAACAAGAATGAACCATTTGCAGGTCTTATGTAGTTAATCTTTAATTCAACTGTTGCAGAGCGATAACGATCATCAAGTGTTGTACGAACTGCACTACCAATTGAAATGTCAATGAGCGATGCAAGTACTCCGCCATGTACATTGTCAGAGAAATTTAAAAGATCAGGGAATATTTCAAGCTTAACTTCTGCAGCCCCATTTTCAGCATTAATTTCTTTTATTTGAAGTAAATTCCGAAAAGGATTACTCCTTTTATCTTGTTCCATTCTCATTCCTCCCCTTTTTTCTACTATTATATAGTATATTTTTTCAATTTTTATAAAAATTGAAAATATTAAAAAGAGCAAGTAATGCCCTGCTCTTTCTATACCTCAATTTATTTGAAAATGCATGATAATCAAGATTAAAACTATCGTTGTACTTTCTAATTAACATAAATAACTTTCAAGAAATTAATGTGAATTTGAGTTTAAACCAAACAGACGATCAAGACCATACACTTTTTCTAAAATTATGATTGGAATTAAGCTTAATAGAATAACCATAGTTGATACTGCAGAGATTAACGGACTTAAGTTTTGTTGGATATAGTTAAAAATCATTAATGGCAACGTCATGCTTTCTGCAGACACCAAAAACAAAGATATAGTCACATTATCAAATGAAATTAGAAATGAAAAAACTGCCCCTGAAACTACTGCTGAACGAATTAACGGAAAGGTAACATCCCAGAAAGTTCGTATAGGTTTGGCTCCCAAAATAGCAGCTGCTTTTTCATAATTGTCATCGAAGGTGGCCATCCCTGTTAACACAAAACGGATGACATATGGAATAGTGATCAATACATGCGCTAACAAAAGACCTGTAAATGAGCCCGCTAATCCAAGATAAGTAAAGTAAACTAACAAGGCAATTCCTATAATTAGTGAAGGCAATGCTAAAGGTGATAATAATAGAGTATTAATTGTTTGTTTCCCTTTAAAGTTATATTTTGTAATACATAAGCCTGCAAATGTTCCAAACACTGTTGATATAATTGCTGTAACTGTAGCCAATTGTAAACTGAACACAACCGCATCTAATATCCCGGGCATATTTATCATCCCTGTATACCACTTTAGGGACAATCCTTCAGGTGGAAACGATACAAAGTTCTCAGAAGTAAAAGAACTAGGAATAATCACGAGAAAAGGCGCGATCGTAATCATTAAAATAAAGAAAGTTACAACCCCGAGCCATGAAAAGCGGAGTTTCATCATGATTTAAATACCTCCTTATATCGTTTTGTTTCTGTTAGTTTTGTAAATGTTGAGACTAGTAATATCGTGCTTGCCAAAAGAACAAACGATATCGCCGCACCTAGTGGCCAATTCAGTGTAAACATGATTTGTTGATAGGTTAATGTTGGCATTACCTTAACGCTTGTCCCACCCAAGAGAGTTGGTGTAACAAAAGCACTCATAGATAAACTGAAAACCAGAACAATTCCTGAGTAAACCCCTGGCAAACTTAGCGGGAATGTGATACTAAAAAAGCATCTTAGTCGATTCGCACCCATGATTGCCCCAGCTTTATATAATGAAGGATTAATTGAATATAGACTTGTGGCAATGGCCAATATCATGTAAGCGACAAATGAATCCACTAACCCAATCACTGTACCTAATTCATTATACATTAACCGTAGCGGCTGATTGATAATTCCTATCTCTAAAAGAAATGTATTAATTAACCCACGTTCATTTAGTATAATTGTCCAGCCGAAATTTCTAATTACAACACTGACTAGGTGTGGCAATAAGACAAGAAAGGTTACGATTGCTCTGATTTTACCTGTTGAACCCGCCATAAACATTGCTACTGGATAACTTAAAATTAATGTACCCAGTACTGTCAAGCTACTAATTTTGATCGTTTGCCAAAGAACTCCCCAATAAAATGGCTCTTGGAAAAAAACTAAATAGTTTGCTATCGTAAAGTTACTCTGTTCGTCTATTAGACTTTGTATAAACATCAACATCATTGGAATGAAGAAGACACCTATTAATATAATCAGTGCCGGTGCCAAAAGAATTGGAATGACCCATCGAGAAGAAAAAACATTAAATGTATTACTTTTTGTCTTATGAATTAATAGAGAAGTCTGTGCCAAAAATCATTCCTCCCTTTTGATTAACAGCTGATCTTTAATGTCCCAGTAACATGAAACAGTAGTACCCTCCATCCATTCACTTTTGGGCTGTTGTGTTCGTACTGTTAAATCATGATTACCAACTGTTATGTGATACTCTGTAACAGCACCAAGAAATGTTACTAATTTAATGGTTCCAGTAATACTAGTAATATTCTGGTCTGTATGAAAATCTTTAGATAAATAAACACTTTCAGGACGAATGAATAGATTTACTTGTTCTCCTACCTCAAATTTATTCTGTTGGCTGAGTGTGTTGAAACGGAAGCCATCACTTGATAAAATACAAACTTCTTTTCCATTTACAGCTTCAACCTTTCCCTGGAATCGATTCGTTTGCCCAATAAATGTATGTACAAACTCAGTTTTTGGACGGTGATAAATCTCATCAGGAGTTCCAATTTGTTCAATATTCCCATGACTCATGACAACGATACGATCAGATAATGATAATGCTTCTTCCTGATCGTGAGTAACAAATATAGTGGTTACACCCAATTGTTTATGCAAGCGTTTTAACTCGTCTCTTAGTTCAATACGGAGTTTAGCATCGAGATTACTTAACGGTTCATCTAATAGTAAAATTGAAGGTTCTGTAACTAAAGCACGAGCAATAGCAATTCGCTGCCTCTGTCCACCTGAAAGCTGATTAGGGAAACGATCATTCAAATGGGGCAACTGAACAAGTTCTAGCACTTTTTTTACTCTTAATTTAATCTCAGATTTAGGTACTTTTCTTAATTTCAATCCATAAGCTACATTTTCAAAGATAGTCATATGAGGAAATAGAGAATATGTCTGGAAAACCATCCCCAATTCTCTATTATACGGGGGGATTTTATTCATCTTTTTCCCTTTTATAAATAATTCTCCTTCATTTGGTTCTAAAAATCCTGCCAACATATTCAATGTAGTAGTTTTACCGCAACCAGAAGGTCCTAGAAAGGAGATAAACTCCCCTTTTTTGACTTGAAGATTAAATTCTTTAACTATGTTTTGATTGTTAAAACTCTTCTTGATACCTTTTAACTCTACATCATACGTCATTGTCACATATCCTTTCCTATTAAAGGTGAGATTTCTTGATTAAACCGCTCGAGCCATTTTGGAAATTCACTAGAAATAACGTTGTTGTCGAATTCTTTACTATTGCTCTTATCAAACTCCAACTTTTTAGCGACTTCAGAAGACACCTTCACATCAGTAACAGGATTAAGGTAGAGATCTTCAGCCAATAACTTTTGAACTTCATCACTCAACATAAAATCAATAAACTTTTTAGCAGCATTTGGGTGCTTCGCTCCATCAACCAATGTCGCAATTCCGGAATTAGAAATGTAAACACCTTCTTTAGGTACAACAAACTCAAGGGGCAGATTGCCTTCCTCACGGTAAGTATGGTGTCGATTTAAAGCCCAAACCGTATATGCCGCTGAGTCATCTTGCAGAGCTTGATTAATAAAGCTTTGATTCTTATAAAATGTCGACTGATTTGATGCAATTTCAGCTAATTTTTTAAATCCTGGTTCAATTTGGCTCTCTGATCCCCCGTTAGCATAAGCAAGCATAATTAACGCTGTACGGCCAAAACTGCCTGCAGGATCTTGAAGAGCAACCTTTCCTTTTAATTCAGGTAAAGCTAAGTCATTCCATGATGTCAATACAGGGAGTCCTTTACTTTCGACTAATTCTTTGTTATAGGACACTACGTGTGGAGAGTAAAAAACTGGTACACCACTGTTTTCTGGAATATTCGTTTCATGTACAATTTTGTTCATACTAGGAATGTCCTCTTTATTAAGCGGGGACCAAAGTTTATTGTTGTATCCATCAATTTGTGAATTGATTTCTAGAATAGCAACATCAATTTGCGGAGAGTTCTTTTGTGCTTTAACTTTTGCTGCTGTTTCCGCACCGTTTCCTGGAATATACGTGACTTTCGTATCTGGATATTTTTCTTGGAAAGACTTAAAAATTTTCTGGTTCATTAGATCTGTCATATCCTGATTTCCTGCAACTACTAATTCTTGTTCAACTCCATCACTACCAACAGTCGCCTCTTCTTTTTTCCCACATCCCGCAAGTAAAATTGTAGCTAGAATTAATATAGTTACATAAAAAAGCAGTCTTTTCATAGATATTCCCCCTACTTAATATTTAAGCCTTGACCTAGCATCAACACTCTTTCTAGTGCTTGATCTCCCCTCCTTTGATAACGTTTACATTTCGTTGGATTCAATCTCTTTTTTGCTTAATAATTCTTGTATTGAACTATTAAACTTAAAAAACATAATCTTTTCAAAAAAGCAAAAACGGACTAAAAACGAAACCGATTATCGGATTATCAATCCGATAATTAAATATTATCATCATCAGTTAATTTTTTCAATAATTTTAAAAATAAAAAAATATTAAATCATAACTTATAAATCCTAACAGGGTTTTCAATAAGGTACTATCAAACTTAATACCATATAATTGTTATTGTTTCTAAAACATATTTGATGGTGATGAAAATTGAAATCCTTTAGCTGGGATAATATAATTTACTCTATAGGTTTGATAAACAATTAGTTTTTTAATAGTTGGGGGAATGTGTTTTTATGACGGATAAATCGACGTCTCAAACGTTAAGAAGAGGATTAATGGTTTTGAATCATTTTCATGGAAACGATATTGAATATAGTGTCAAAGAATTAACTAATAAATTAAATATTTCATCAACAGTTATGTTTCGCTTAGTTAACACGCTAGTTGAAAGTGGATATTTAACAAAAAATATTTCTACAGGAAAATACAGATTAGGATTAAATGCATATAAACTTGGCTTGTATGCGAATCCCAATCTTAAACTCCAACAAGTTGCTAGGCCTTTCCTGGAAAAGATTTCCCTAGCAACAAGAGAAACGATCAGTTTAAATGTTGTCGACCCTATCACATTAGAAGGAGTTTGTATTGATTCAATCGAAAGCCCTAACGACATCAAATTTTCATCGCCTATTGGAGCAAGTAGACCTGTTTATCGTGGTGCATCAAGAAAAGTTTTATTAGCATTTATGGAACCTTTACAACAAGAACAAGTATTCCAAAGAGCCATTTCAGAAGGTTTTACAAATATTGATGAGTTAAAAAAAGATCTAGAAAATATAAAAATACAGGGATTTGCATATACAGAAGGAGAAGTATATGAAGGAGCTCTTAATGTCTCCGCACCTGTATTGACTAATGATGGATTAATCCTTGCTGGTGTATCAATCAATTGTCCGGTATTCCGGAAAGAAGAAGATACAGTTACCTCATTTTCAAACTATGTAATAGAAGCTGCTAAGCAAATAGGAAATGCAATGGAAAGAAATATTCCTTGATAATATATTCTGTATTTTCAAATGCATATTTTTAATAAAATAGAAAATCAGCTTCATCTAAACAGTTAGATGAAGCTGATTTTCGAAAAAAGATTCTGTTAAATAGAACTTATAAATAGTAAGAATAATGTTGATAAACGATGACCCTTAATGTAAAGATCATCGTTCTTTTTATGTCTGTTTTTAGTTATAATTTCAATCATTAAAAACCCAGATAGAAAGATGTAAAACTATATTTCTACTAAAAGTAAACATTATTATCCCTACAAATGAGTTCTGTTTTTAAAATTGAATGAATTATTACCCCTTTTGTATCATGTTACGTGGATGTAGCTTATCTCTTAGAGATTTTCCTCATTCTAATTATCAGTTCATAATTGCACCTGTTGCCCAAGCAATTAAAATCAGGACAACACTAGTGAGAACTGACCATTTAAATGCAAATCTGACATATTCTCCAATATTAATTTTTAGCATCCCAATTAATAATATAGTGGCTGGCACTAAAGGAAGAAGAAAATGCGCTGATTGTGACAATACAACCGCTCTGACAATTTCTATCGGTTCAATTCCATAAGCCACAGCTGTATTTGCAAAGATAGGCACTACACCAAAATAAAATGCATCATTTGACATGACAAAAGTAAATGGAATACTGATTAATGCAATAATTACAGAGAAATAACTTCCCCATGATTCTGGAATAATTGATACCAAATCATCTGCTATTGAATCGACCATTTCTGTCCCAGATAAAATTCCGGTAAAAGCGCCGCCAGCAAATACAACCAATAATACCATCAATGCATTAGCTCCGTGGGCGTTAATTCTTTCTTTCTGCTGCTCTATAGTAGGATAATTGATTAACATAGCAATAACAACCGCCACCAAAAAGAGAACAGCTGGTTTCATTAGCCCCATTATCAGCACTGCCATGACGATAATAGTTAAACTCAAATTTATCCATAACATCTGTGGACGCTTAATTGAACACTCTTGTGCAGCAGCAATTTCTATCGTATATGCTGCATTTTCATATTCATCTATATCAACTACCCCAAGTCTTTTTCTCTCCATTTTCCCCAAAATGAATGAGACAATTATGACCCATATTGCTCCGCCGATTAAAGTGGGAATAAGAGGTATAAAAAAGTCTGTCTGCTCTAATCCTAAAACAGATAAAGCTCGAATTCCAGGTCCTCCCCACGGCGTTAAACCACAGACCACACTAAAAGAAAGCATGGCAATTGTTGCTAATACCAATGGATTCATATCTAACCTTCTATACAGAGGCAGCATTGAGGAGACAACAATGATAAAAGTCGTAGTTCCATCCCCATCAAGTGCAACAAGAAGAGTTAAAATAGCAGTTCCGACTGCTACTTTAAGTGGGTCACCTTTGACTGTCTTGATTATCCTATTGATTAACGGATCAAACAAACCCGCGTCTATCATGATTCCGAAAAACAAAAGAGCAAATAACAGGAATGCAGCTGAAGTTGCAACCAGCTTGATTCCATCAAGCATCATCGTATCAACACTGGAACCGAATCCTCCGATGATGGCAAATAAAAGCGGGATTACCGTTAATGCAGTAAAAGAAGACATGCGACCCGACATTATAAAATAGGTAAATACCGCTATCATTGTTAATCCAAGTACCGTTAACATCCTTTTCCCCCCTAGTGCAAATCTTTTACACTTTTATTACGCAATTCATTGATAGCGCTATCAAAACGATCAAAAAATAAGATGTGAAAACATTCACCTATCTCTATTTCACATCTTTTCTCATATCCGTCCCGAACAAATGACTAATCTCGCAACAGATTTATCTTGTAAAAAGTACCCCAAAAGACTTCTATATCTCAAATATATAAATTGAATATTAATCTTTTTTATAATGAATAGTTAAAAAAACCTGAACCTGATTTCACTCCTAATTTTCCTGCTTTTACATACTTAGTTAGCAGCGGACAAGGGCGATACTTTTCCCCTAATGTTTGATGTAAGTATTCCATATTGCGTAATCTCGTATCCAAACCTACTAAATCTGCAAGTGCAAGAGGCCCCATCGGATGATTTAATCCTAGCTTAATAGACTTATCAATATCTTCTGCTGATGCAACCCCTTCCATCAACATGTTCATTGCCTCATTACCAATAAGGCAATTCATTCTGCTTGTAATAAAACCAGGAAATTCATTAACTTCTACGGTTTCTTTTCCCATCTTCTTGCCGATATTTTTAACAAACTCCATTGTTTCTTTTGAAGTATCAAGGCCTTTGACTATTTCTATTAGCTTCATTTTATGAACAGGGTTAAAGAAATGCATTGCAATGACTTTATCAGGACGAGATGTTTGAGCTCCTATTTCTGTTGGGCTCATAGTGGACGTATTGGTTGCCAAAATCGTATAATCAGGGCATAATCTATCAAGTTCTTTGAATACGTTTATTTTCATATCCATGATTTCAAGCACAGCCTCAATAACAAGTTCTGAATCTTCAACACAAGCATTCATGTCCAAAGAAAATGTTAAGTTATTCATACTTCTTTCAATATCGTCTTTGCTAATATATCCTCTTTCTTCACTTTTGATCAATTCTTCTTTAATATAGTTTTCAGCTTGCTTCAATGATTCAGAATGAATATCATTCAATGCAACAGAAAAACCATTGAGCGCCGCAACGTATGCAATCCCTCTTCCCATTGTACCGGAACCGATTATAGCTATCTTAGTCATGACTCTTTCCCCCTATTATACCTGCAAATTTTCGAAAATAGTCGAAATACCTTGCCCTCCACCGATACATAGAGTGACTAGACCGTACTTTTCTCCACGGCGTTCCATTTCATGTAAAAGTTTTGTTGTTAAAATGGCACCTGTTGCGCCGATAGGATGACCGAGTGCAATGGCACCTCCGTTTACATTTACTGTATCTAAGTTTAAATCGAGTTCTTTAATAACGGCCAATGCTTGAGCGGAAAAAGCCTCATTCAGTTCAATCAATCCAATATCTTTTAATGAAAGTCCACTCATTTTCAATACTTTCTGTGTTGAATACACCGGACCGATTCCCATGATGTCAGGATCAACTCCCACACTTGCTTGAGCGATTATTTTCGCTTTAGGCTTGAAGCCTCTTTCCTTTGCAATCGACTCATTCATCATAAGAATGGCGGAAGCCGCATCATTTCTACCGCTTGCATTACCAGCTGTTACGGTTCCATCTGATTGAAAAACAGGTTTTAATACTGACAGTTTTTCCAGTGTTGTATTCCGTGGATGCTCATCCTGCTCAAAAAGAATAGTCTCTTTTCGTTGCTTGACTTCATATGGAACGATTTGATCTTTAAAAAATCCGCTTTGGATAGCTTTTGCTGCTAACTCTTGACTTCTCAAAGCAAATTCATCCTGCTCTAATCGATCAATTTTATATTTTTTTGCTAAGTTTTCAGCTGTCATTCCCATTGTTAAATTCCCATACTTTTCAATGGGCTGGGAGTAGGGCTGACTCTCTGTGTTAGGATCAAGGAGCAAACCGTTTCCGGAACGATAGCCAAAACGAGCCTCACGAATATAATAAGGAGCCGTACTCATACTTTCTGCTCCCCCTGCAATAATAACATCACTCAAACCTAACTTAATTTGCATATCTGCACTGTTAATTGCTTGCAGACCTGAACCACATTGCCGGTGAATAGTATAGCCTGGAACTTGAACTGGAAGTTCCGCACGTAATAAAGCAAGGCGAGCAAGATTGGAAGAATCGGCACTTTGCTTCGCTTGTCCCATAATAACTTCATCCACTAAATCTGACGTAACACCAGAACGTTTTATATTTTCTTTAATGACTTTTGCAGCCAAAAAATCGACAAGTACCGTACTTAACGCTCCTCCCAGCCTTCCAATCGGGGTTCTAACGGAATCAATAATGACAGCTTCATTCATTTGTCATCCTCTCCTTATTTCTAAATGATTTTATCTGCTAAATTCCTGTTCGTGCTTTATAATAATTGGGTTTTCGTTTTTCTAAAAACGCTGTTGTTCCCTCTTGCTTTTCTTCAGAAGCAAACGCAACTGTTTGTGCTAGTTTTTCCAACAACAACGCTGTATCTAAATCGACATCTTGCCCTTTATTTACAACCATTTTTGCTAATTTAACGGCCAATGTACCTTTAGATAAAATAGAATTAACCAAATGATCTGTCGCTTCTTTCAATTTACTGCCATCTACCGATAGTGTAACAAGTCCAATACGCTCCGCTTCAACACCGTCAACCAGCTTTCCAGTCAAAATCATTTCTAACGTTCTTCCTCTTCCAATCATTCTGGTTAACCTTTGTGTCCCCCCGGCGCCGGGAATGATCCCTAGATTTAATTCCGGCAAACCGATTTTGGCATGATTTGCTGCAATTCTTAAATCACAGGCGAGTGCAAGTTCACATCCTCCACCTAAAGCGTTGCCATTCATGACCGCAATAGTCACTTTGCTTGATTGTTCAATCCTTGTGTATATACCTTGCATTCCTGGCATCAGCGCCTCTAACATCGTTCTGTCATGTAATTCTTTAATATCCGCGCCTGCAACAAACGCACGTTCACCTGCGCCTGTAATAACAATAACCCTCAATTCAGGATGAGCTTCAAATTCATTTAGTACTATTTGAAGATCCTCAATCGTTGCCTTATTGAGAGCGTTTCTCGCCTCTTGACGGTCAATTATTATCGTTCCGACGTACTGACTTATTTCCGTCTTAATATGTTGAAACACTCTACTCACCCTCTATGAATGATTGATGTTCTGCTTTTTAAGCAGACTTTTCTGAATATTAATGGAGATGGACAAATCGTTTCTTTTTTATCTGCCTTTCCAGACTGGTTTTCTTTTCTCAAGAAACGCTTGAGCTCCTTCAATCCGATCCTCACTCTCATACACATTCGGACCGATATCCAACTGTAGAGCTTGAAACAATGGAACATCCATCGTTTTCCAAATCGTTTCTTTAATTCTCTTAACTGAAAGCGGTGCACATTCGCAAATGTCACTTGCAATTTCAATCGCCCTAGCCATTAATTGATCTTGGTCTTCTAATACTTCGTCGACAAGACCTACTTGCAAGGCTTCCTCACTCGTCACTAATTTACCAGTGTAAAGCATTTTAGCTGCAAAGCTTGGGGAAATTAATTTAGGTAAAATCGTTGCTCCGAATGTAGCACCCATTCCTCTCTTTGCTTCTGGCATACCTATTTTGCTTCCTGCACACGCAAGACGAATATCACTAGCAAGAGCTATTTCGCATCCTGCTCCTACAGCCGCCCCATTAATTGCTGAAATGACAGGTTTGTAAGTTTCAATAATCGCATTAAACAATCTGCCGCGCAGTGGTTTCTTTTTGAAAGCTTCTGGGTTCTCTTTTGATTCTTTTAAATCTCTCCCACTGCAAAATGCTTTGTCGCCTTTACCTGTAATAATTAAAACTCTTGCTTCTGAATCCGCTTTATATTCTTCTAAATATTCCAGAAATAAGTCAGACATTTCAGAGTTAATAGCATTTCGTTTTTCTGGTCGATTTAAATATAAATAGGCTATTTCACCTTTTTTCTCATACTGTATGAAACTCATTTGCTCTCCCCATTCCCTTTATGTTTTATAAGTTATTTAAGACCTACTGATCGGTTATTTTCCTGTAAATTTTGCTTTTCTTTTTTCTTTAAATGCTGCGACCCCTTCTTTGTGATCATCTGTCTCTTTAATAATGGCGTAGTGAGAGGAAATCAGATCAAGAGCTGGCTCTAAATCCATTGTTCTAGAATATCGAACAGCTCTTTTGGTCATTCGAATTGCCACTTGTGGACCTGCTGCTATCTGCTCTGCTAATTGCATTGTTTTTTCAAAAAACTTTTCTTGTGAATACACATGGTTGACCAGTCTTAATGTTAGCGCTTCCTCTGAACTGATAAAATTTCCGGTCCATAATAATTCAAAGGCCTTTGCTTCTCCTACGATCTTCGGCAAAAAGAAAGCGCCACCATCTCCAGGTACAAGTCCTACTTTCACATAGCCTTCACTAACCTTTGAATCGCTCACCATGGTACGAATATCGCACATTAAAGCCATGTCTAGACCAGCTCCCACAGCTGGACCATTTATCGCAGCAATCACTGGCTTATCGATTGATTTTAAGGTAAGTGGTACGCGATGAATATTTTCCCAAAGCTTATTTTTATTATCTAAGGGCTTTTGATCTTGCTTCATTCCTCCAACATCTCCGCCTGAACAGAAAGCACTTCCCGCTCCTGTGATGACAATGACATGCACTTCTTCATTTTGCTGTGCATCTTCAAGAGCCTTTACCCATTCTTCAATCATTTCTCCGTTAAATGCATTTTTCTTTTCAGGACGATTTAGTGTAATAATCTGTACGTGGTTTATAAGACTAGTTAGAATTGTCGAACCCATAAGTAGCTTCTCTCCCTTTTCTATGGATAATTATTTCTCTTGGGTCATTTTTTCTTTTGAACGAATGATATTTTTGTCACGAAGTTCTTCCAGTTTCCCTTCTGTAAGACCTAATAAGTCCTGAAGAACTTCATCCGTATGCTCCCCTATCATAGGTGCAGCAAAAACTTCAGTAAGAGGAGAATCCGATAATCGAATTGGTGAACCTGGAACTTTTATTTTTCCTTCTTTTGGATGTTCAATTTCTCGAATCATACCTCGGTATGTTAAATGAGGGTCTTCGGCGACTTCTGCTATTGATTGAACAGGAGCATGAGGAACATTGGCTTTAATCAGCATATCCGCAATATCTAATTTTTTTCTATTAGAAGTCCAGTTTGTAACAATTTCATCAACAATGTAAGTATTTGCAGAGCGATCGATGTTTGTTTGGAAGCGCTCATCGTTAAGCAACTCTTCTTTCTCCATGACTTTTAAAAGTGATTTCCATTGCCTATCTGCTACACAAAGAATGGCGATGTAACCGTCTTCTGTTGGGTATACATTATAAGGAGCAGTTGCCATTCCGCTATGCTGATTTCCAGTTCTTTGAGATACTTTTCCACCCTGACTGTAATAAGCTCCAAGTGCTGAAGCAAGAGTAGGATAAATCGTATCGTGCATAGATACTTCTACTAGCTGCCCTTTACCTGTTTTTTCTCTTTGATAAAGTGCTGTTGCAATACCTCCGAACAAATGAATTCCTCCAAGAAAATCACATAAAGCTGGACCTGCTTTGACAGGCGGCTTGTCAGCAAAACCTGTTGTCGCCATAACACCACCCATTGCTTGAATCGTCAAATCCATTGCTGGTCTGTTAGCATAAGGCCCCTCTAATCCGTAACCTTTTCCAGATGCATAAATGATACGAGGATTTATTGTACTTAAAACATCGTATCCAAGCCCTAGACGCTCCATGGCCCCAAGAGAAAAGTTCTCTACAACCACGTCTGCTCTTTTAACTAATTCTAAAAAAATTTCTTTACCTTCTTCTGATTTAAGATCAAGAGATACACCAAGTTTATTTGAATTCAGCATGAGCAGCTCGTGACAATCACCTTTTCTTCTTACTCGAAGATTTTCTCCATTTATCGGTTCAATTTTAATCACTTTAGCCCCTTGAAACGCCAACATGAGTGAACAGTAAGGACCATTGTAAATTTGACCTAAATCTAAAACGATTGTACCTTCTAATGCTTTTTTCATCCTTTTACCCCCTACTACTATTAAAATGATTATATTTTCCGTTTTAGCAACTTTTAATCCGATAATCGGTTTGTTATTCCGATTATCGTAATATTATCATATGAAGAAAATTAATTCAATATAGAATTTTGACAATTCTGTTTTTGGTGTTTTTTTATTAGTTACAATAAGTATTGCTTCAAATAGAAAAAGCCGCCTGCCAAAAGGCAAACAGCTAGTCTCAGTTTTTTAGTAGAATGTTAATTCAATGCTCAAATATTAGTTATTAAAATAGATCAATTGAATAGTTTCCTAACTAAAAGAATGCTTTAATATTAATCTTTTTTTTTAACTTCTTTTAAACTATGTCAAAAAATATATCAACAAAATGAAATGTTTCAAAATAAAAAAACATACTTTTTGACACACAGAATATTACCTGTTTTTCAACGTGTCATAAAGTATGCTTTTTGACAATAGCCACAATAAGAAAAATGAACAAGAAGTGATAATTATAATATATTTTAGTAGTTTATAGCGGTAAAGTAATAAAATGAAAATGAACCCCTATTAAACATTTTTTATTCTCGAATGAATCTCATTTGTCAACGGTTGCTTTTTATTAGAAATTGTTAGTTTAGTAAAGATAATAAAAAACAAGGTTAATTCAGCTATTATCAAAATATTTGGTACTACAATAATCAAATTAATAATAAAAAAGACGGCTAAAATTCCTAAAAATAACCCTAAATGATAAATTTTCAATCGGTGGTGCACATGTCTATATTGATGGAAAACAAAGGTAGTTGACAGGAAATAGAGCAATACAGATCCGAAAACAAAAAGTAAGATAAATAAGTAATGGACCTCCTGTAAAAACAATAGTCTGATAGATGCTGCAATCATGCTCAAAGACATTAAAATAAACAGATGACCATAAATAATAATTTGCCCGGATGATTGTAAAGACTTGTCTAGTTTCTTCTCCATGTTATCGAAATATTGCCACCACATCGAAATAATCAGGATAAATGAAATGATCGCAAAGCCTATTGAATCCCAATTTCCTTGTGTAGGCTGAATGACCGCAAGTGTACTAATAAGAGCTTCCCCAAAGAGAATAATGGTAAATAAACCAAATCGCTCTAATAAGTGAGCCGTATTTGTGGGAACCTTTTCTAAGCATTTTCGTCCAACTACCGGGACAATGATATCAATAAGGATTCCCGTATACAACACAGCATATCGAATCCAAGAATCAAAAAAGACGGACAATAATGAAATGACAATTCCAATCCAAAAATACCTTCCCAAAAAGAGGGCTGCTTGTTTTCGAACTCCCGTTTCTATACGCTGGACAATAAGATATTGGATCGCTGTCACTGCTCTTAAGCCAATATACCCAATTAAAAAAGAAAGATAATAAGAATCAAAATCAACTGATAAACTTGATGTCATAATTAATACAAAAAACATTTGCAGAATTAAAAAGATACGTTGATGAAATAAATCTTTTCCAAACCGGTTAATAAAGATGGTTTGCCCTACCCAAGCCCACCAGATAGGAATAAAAATTAATACAAACTTTACTAAATACTCTGCATGGATATGACCATCTTCAACATGAAGTAAAACATGAGTCGCTGCCGCAACCGCCGCCACAAATAACAAATCATAAAAGAGTTCTAACCACGTCACTTTCTTTTCTTCCATTTCTGCACTCCCTCCAATTTTTTTATAGTTACTATTATGCTAGAAATATATAGTAATTGGAACAGAAAATAAAAATGACATAGACCATTTGCCATAGCTTGCAAACACACGAGCCAATTATATGAAAACTAAAGAGAAATCCTTATATCCTAGATTTTTGTATTAAACACTTCATTAAATTAAATAGTCTGACAATTAGGAATAAAGCCACTTCTTCTTTTTTGGTATATTATGGTATCATGAAAGTGAATTTAAACAAGGAGGAAATATATGACTAAAACCATAGGCCTTATTTGTGGGAGTTTACGAAAAAACTCTTATAATCGAATCATTGCTCAATCATTAACAGAGCTGGATGATTCCCATCAATTTCGTTGGATCGAGATAAATGATCTACCTTTGTTCAACGAAGACTTAGAAATAAGTGTTCCAGAAACAGTGACATCATTTAAATCTGCTATCCAGGACGTTGACGGTATCATTATTGTAAGTCCAGAGTACAATTCTGGAATTCCAGGCGTATTAAAGAATGCATTGGACTGGGCATCAAGACCTCGGGAATCCGCTGTTCTTAGCAGAAAACCGGTTGGTTTAATTGGTGCAACTCCTGGGGGATTAGGTACTGCCTTTGCTCAATTGCAAATCAGACAAGTACTAGAGGCCATGCAGGTTAATGTACTTCCATTTCAAAAAGTGTTGATTTCCCAAGTACATAAAAAGATTGATTCCGATCAGAAAGTCCTTACAGACGAACAAACAAAACGTTATCTTCAGCAATATTTACACCAATTTATTCATTGGATTGATCACACCCCAATTCTAGATTAATTGAAGAAGTCCAAGCTTTATCAATCATCTTTTTTTATAAATACTACTGCTCCCCATAATGAGTTTATAGAAAATGAATACCAGTAATCCGTACAATTAAATTGGAATAACGAAGGAGTTTAATTTCCATTTTCGAATCTATTAATCTTCTTTCGATTACTTATACTTAATTAAAGGGAGGACAATAAAATGTCTGATTTCTATTCTCGTATTAATAAAGATGATGCTGCCGTTCTTTTAGTTGATCATCAAACCGGCCTTATCTCAGGTCTTGTGCGTGACTATGGTGTTGATGAATTCAAGAACAATGTTATGGCTCTTGCTAACACTGCTAAGTTTTTTGATTTACCAGTTATTTTAACAACAAGCTTTGAAAATGGGCCTAATGGGCCACTCATGCAAGAATTGGTTGAACTTTTTCCTCATGCGCCAAAAATAGCTCGTCCTGGACAAATTAACGCATGGGATAATGAAGATTTTGTCAAAGCAATCGAAGAAACTGGAAAAAAACAACTGATCATTGCAGGCGTAGTAACAGATGTTTGTGTTGCATTTCCTGCACTTTCCGCTGTGAACGCTGGTTATGAAGTATTTGTTGCTACTGATGCTTCTGGAACATTCAGTAAACAAGTAGCGGATGCGGCATTAACGCGTATGGCCCATGGTGGGGTGCAGCTTCTGAACTGGTTTAGCATTGCGTGCGAATTACAACGTGATTGGCGCAATGATGTTGAAGGTTTTGGCGCTTTAATTTCCAGCCATCTTCCTGGTTATCAAAATCTTATTGGAAGCTATAGGGGAGCCCATCGAGATTTCAGCAAGCAGCCTAACTAGAATTGCAGCTTATTAAAAACTCACTTTTTCCAATATAAAGCTTCTGGCTTATACAAGAAAAGGGCACGATTGTTGAGGAGTATTCCTAATAAATAGGCTGTTTACATATTAGTCATGTATAATATGTTAAACGGCCTATGTTTTTTGTTTTTTTAAAATTTAGGTCTTGATAATCGTAATAAACCTTTTTTAGTAAGGTTACGATATTTTACAAGCCCTTTTAACTTCGGTTCTAAATAAATATAGTTGTTGGTTTGGGGTTTGTACAATGATGGTTGGCAACAGCACAGGATGAGGAAGGTAATACAATCATACTTTTTTTTAACCCGATTGTGTAAATTTGGTTCGGAAGTCTTTGAACGATTTTGTTTTTGAGAATGGTATAACATGTTAGGGTGGATAAAACGGTGAATCAGAATCCATATAAGGTATTATCTGTTCATATTGAACAAAAAAGAAATGATTCTTTTGGGAAGTTGATATAGGCTAACAACTCTTGATAGAGGAACCTTTCCCTTGAAGATATTCACCAACAGTAGCTCATTTTTGTTTAAAGTACAGTTTTCCATAAAAAAACTGCACCTCCAATTGTTAGTCGAGTCTAACAATTGGGGTGCAGTTCAATCACAGATAAGAGGATTTCTTCTTTATGCTACTTTGTGGATATCTATTTTTTTTCCTTCTTTACGCCACTCTTTAAATTCAGCTGTTGCTGTGAAAAGTACGTCTGTTGATGAGTTAAGTGCCGTTTCAAAAGAGTCTTGTAAAACACCTATGATAAAGCCTACTCCAACTACCTGCATAGCAACCTCAGCTGGGATTCCAAATAAGCTGCATGCTAGAGGAATCAGTAATAAGGATCCACCAGCAACCCCTGAAGCACCACAAGCACATATAGCTGATATTACGCTGAGGAGAATTGCTGTAGGGATGTCCACTTGAATGCCAAGTGTATGAACCGCTGCAAGTGTCAAAACAGATATAGTAACTGCGGCACCAGCCATATTAATGGTTGCACCTAATGGAATGGATACTGAATAACTATCCTTATCCAAACCTAGATTTTCACATAATCTCATATTTACAGGAATATTTGAAGCTGAGCTACGTGTAAAAAATGCTGTAATCCCGCTTTCCTTTAAGCACTTTAAAACAAGCGGGTAAGGATTCTGTTTTATAAATAGGAGCACAATGATTGGATTGACAACCAGCGCCACAAAGAGCATACAACCAATTAAAACGGTAAGTAATTTCCCATAGCTTAGTAGCGACTCAATTCCATTTGTAGTAATAGACTCAATTACTAGACCCATGATTCCTAATGGAGCAAACTTAATAACCCATGTAACCATTTTGGAAACAGCATCTGAAAAATTAGAAATCATCGTTTTTGTCGTATCAGCTGCATTTCGTAAAGCCAATCCAAGGATTATCGCCCAAGCTAAAATACCGATATAGTTCGCATTAAAAATTGCTTTAATTGGGTTATCAACAACGTTTAGCAGTAACGATTTGAGAACCTCTACAATACCGCCAGGAGGCGTCACACCTTCAGCGCCCTTTGCAAGTGTTAAGCCTACAGGAAAAATAAAACTCACAATAACCGCGATTAATCCAGCTAAAAAGGTTCCTAAAAGGTATAGGAAGATAATGGATTTCATATTCGTTTGGTGACCACTCTTGTGTTGAGCGATGGCCGACATAACCAAGAAGAGGACCAACACAGGTGCAATTGCTTTCAAAGCACCTACAAATAAAGAGCCAAAAATGACAACAGGTTTTGCTGCTTCTGGGATCGTTACAGCCAGGATAATACCAATAATCAAACCTATAATTATTTGTTTTACCAGACTCAATTGACTCCACTTTTTCAGTAAACTTTTCATAGATATTCCCCCACTAGTTTAAGATAAAATTGCAACATTGCTACTATCAAGCTATTCATTTTTCATAACCCTGCGATAGAATTAAGTCTATTACAAATAGATACGATCGAATAATAGATGACCTTTATTAGATATGTACCAACACCAGTCCTAGAGTTTGGCTTTTGCTTTTCTCCTTCGGTGCTCTTTCAAAATCTCTCCAAAGGTTAATCTATTAGAGGTCATTATTAATATCCATGAATCATACTTTCATACCTAAAAGAAAAAGCAGTGCTGTTTAATTTTATACGCTTATAGAAAGCGCTTACTTTTTGGCGGTTATAAAAGGTGTATTATATAACGTTTAAAAACCTCAAAATTTCTTAATAAAGTAACTCGAATAAAAGAGTGTTACAACTCTTTTATTCGGCTAGCAGGCTTATTTATGCGGTAATTAAAAGTGACTTTAATCTCAGCTTCATCAACATATCCATCGTCATTTTCTCTAAATCATATTCCGCCTTAAATCCCCATTCTTCCTTTGCACAAGTTGAATCTATTATATTAGGCCAACTGTCGGCAATAGATTGTCTTACAGGATCGACCTCATAAGTCATGACAAATTCCGGAATATGCCTTTTAATCTCGGCTGCAATTTGCTCCGGATCAAAGCTCATAGCTGACACATTGAAAGAATTCCGATGTTTTAGCTTTGATGCATCTGCCTCCATTAATGTAATGATGGCATCTAAAGCGTCAGGCATATACATCATATCCATATACGTTCCTTTGGCAATGTAAGAAGTATATCTCTTATTTTTAATCGCTTCATAGTAAATTTCAACTGCGTAGTCGGTCGTTCCCCCGCCTGGAGGCGTAACATACGAGATTAGTCCCGGGAATCGGAGACCTCTCGTATCAACTCCAAATTTATGATAGTAATAATCACATAACAACTCTCCGGATACTTTATTCACTCCGTACATCGTAGTCGGTCGTTGAATGATGTCTTGCGGAGTCCGATTTTTAGGAGTGGTTGGACCAAACGCACCAATGGAACTAGGTGTGAAAAATTGGCAATTTAATTCTCGTGCCGCTTCCAAAGCATTCACCAATCCGCCCATGTTTAAATGCCAGGCTAAAAGAGGCTTTTTTTCAGCTGTTGCTGACAATAAAGCAGCTAAATGAATAATCGTATCCACTTCATGTTTTTTTGCCATGTTAAACATCGCTTTTTCATCTGTAACATCTAAAATCTCAAATGGACCTGATTGGACTACATCGCTTTCCGTTTTTCGAATGTCTGTTGCAATGATATTGTCAAATCCGTAAATTTCTCTCATTTTTAGCGTCAGTTCTGAACCAATTTGACCTAAAGCCCCTGTTACTAAGACCTTTTTCATCAAAAATTCCTCCCCTTTTTCACTCTGTAGCAAGAAATCCCCTTAAATTATCGACATCTCTTTTCCTACTTTTTCATAAATGGCTAATGCACGATCTAGCATTTCTTTTGTATGAGCAGCTGTCGGCATATTCCTCACTCTTCCTGTTCCCTTTGGAACGGTAGGGAATACGATGGATTTAGCATACACACCTTCTTTGTTAAGCCACTTACTGAATTGCTGCGTTTTTACTTCATCTCCTATAATGCAAGGCGTAATCGGTGTTTCGCTCTCTCCGATATCAAATCCTAATTCTTTTAGGCCTTTTTTCAAATAATCTCCGTTTTCCCACAGCTTATTTTGTAGATCTGAGCTATTCATCAAAATATCAATGGCTTCTATACAAGCTGCAACTGCTCCCGGTGTAACTGCCGTAGAAAATAAAAATGGACGGCTTCTCACTTTTAACCAATCTATTAAATCTTTCTTGCCTGCTACATAGCCTCCTACAACACCAATGGCTTTGGATAGTGTTCCAATTTGGAAATCCACTCTATCCGATAACCCAAAATGTTTTACAGTTCCTGCACCATTACCTAATACACCCGAACCATGCGCATCATCAACATACGTAATTAAATCAAACTCTTCGGCAATCTCAACAATTTCAGGAAGCTTGGCAATATCCCCATCCATCGAGAACACTCCATCGGTGATAATCATGATTTTGTTATACAATCCCGACTCTTTTGCTTCACGTGCTTTTGATCGTAAATCTTCCATGTCGGAATGGTTATAGCGAATAATCTTTGCTTTCGATAATCGACATCCATCAATGATTGAAGCATGGTTCAATTCATCTGAAAGAATGACATCGTGTTTATCCATTACTCCTGAAATCGCTGCCATATTACAATTAAATCCAGATTGATAAGCGATGGCTGCTTCTGTATGTTTAAATTCGGCAAGCTTTTCTTCTAATTTGACATGAATATCTAACGTTCCGTTGATCGTACGGACGGCACCGGCACCGACACCATATGTTTTCGTTGCTTCTAAGCAAGCCTCTATTAAGCGTCGATCTGTTGCTAAACCTAAATAGTTATTGGATGATAAATTAATTAGCTCTCTGCCTGCAATAGTGATCATCGGACCGTTTGAACCCTCTACCGTATCAATAACGTTGTAAAGTCCTTTTCCTTTTAAGTCGTCCAAATTTTCTTTCAAAAATTGATTTAATGTTTCACTTGACATTTCATATACCCCCTCATTGACGGTTAGAATAAAAGCAGGATTTTTTACTGATTTCCCCCTATTCTCAAGTATTGCTTTTAAAAATATTGAATTTTCTCCCTTCAAGAAAATACATATGTCTTCTCCATAAACACACGAAAGGGGTGGTGAAAACCCTTTCATTCTAACGATTATAACAATCATAATAATAGATGAATTTTGAATTGTCTATACAAAACGGACAAAAAAATTCAAAAATTTATCCAACATAACAAAACGAGATAAATTTGAATAAAAGTAGCAGGTAATAAAAATAGAGGTCTTCTAAAAGATTATTTTTAACCTTTCAGAAAACCTCGATCAAAAGAATTTTTATTTAAAGAAAAATAAACTCCTGATAACCACGAACTGTTAGAAAAGCAAACACCGGGTACCAGACAAGAGATAAGTCCCGGAACGGCATTTAAATTAGCATTTGTATTGGAATTTTGGAATTGAATGATTTATTTTCCAAAAAGGTTTAATGCTTGCAATTAGGGTCTCAAACTTAAGAGAATTAACACACTTATTAAAGTTATCAAGGTATTGAAAGTTTTCATACCTTAGAGTTGTAAATTAAATCAAAATTATTAGTAGAAGTTCTGTATTCTTCAACAAACGGGCCATTATATTGAATAAGAGATTGCTTGAAACTTCCTTTTTTTTGCAGCCATCAGGTTTCTTCAAAAGCCGAAAACGTTGATAAATCAACGATGTATAAAATCATGCAAAAACAATAAAAAACGACCAAAGGCTAATCCCTTCTGTACCAAGGAGTTGGCCTTTTTGCAACTTTCGAAGGTGGACGTTATGTAAATTAGAGTTGTATATGATATACAATAAAGTATTTTATTAATCAATGAGAAAATAAGGTTTACATATAAAAAAGATATTCCTATAATTGTTTAAAGAGAGAGGATTTAAAAGGGGAGTATCTGCTTGTTAGAGAAATTAGAAAATGTTATAGAGTGAGTAGTATAAATATACGAAATAATGGAGTATCTAATGTTAAATAAGTTATCTTTTTTTCTACTAATTATATTCATATTGTCTTTGTTCTTAATAGTATATAAATCTAAAACATTATCAGCTGAAAAACCAAATGTAACTGTTGTTTTAAAAGGTCTAAATTCAGAGTATTGGGAGCTTATGGCAGCCGGGGCGAGAAAAGGATTTCAAGATTTTGGTATAAATGGTAAAGTTATTGCACCTTCTGATGGAGCATCTGTTGAGGAGCAAGATCGTTTTTTAGAACGAGTTCTTATGGAAAGTCCTGATAGCTTAATTATAGCTCCTATTTATCCGGATTATATTAGTTCTGCGTTAGAAGACTTTGTCGAACAGGATATTCCTGTTATCTTACTTGATACTGATGTTTCTTGGGAGGATAAAACCTCTTATGTTGGTACTGATAATGTTGCGTTAGGAAGAATAGCGGGAGCGTTACTAGGTTCGCAACTGCAGCCTGGAAATGAAGTTGCCATCTTAGGAGTAGATACAAATAGTCCGGTAGCTTCTGACCGGATAAAAGGTGCTAAAATAAGTTTACAGTCTGTAGGAATTGAAATTGTTGCAGAAGGAGTTGATGTTTTCTTAGAGCCTTTGCAAGTGAAAGAAGATTTGAAAACGATTTTAGACGAACACCCTAACCTTCAAGGAATAATCGCCACTAATGACGAACTAGCATTAACTGCTTTTCACACTATTGAAGATCTTGGTTATAAAATGCCAGTCATTGGAGCGGATGGTATTAATGAAATGATTGAATTGATAGAAGAGGAAAAGCTGCCTGGAACAGTTGCACAAAATCCTTATGATATGGGATATTTAAGTGTCGAAGCTGTGATGAAAGTATTAAATGGTAAGAATGTTTCAAGGAATATCGATAGTGGAATCGATATCATCATTAAAGGGAATGCAAAGCAACGTTTCGAATTTCAGGAGAGAGTCCGAAGGTAATTAACTTAATTATTTCTATTAGCCTTAGTTTGATATTAGGATTGAGGATAGTGCTTCACCAACCCCTTCTTTTGCCGATAATAAGCTTTATGTATAATAGGCAGACAAAGAAATGTGTTTTTCTTATTCCGCAATCGGGCGCTTTTCTGAAGTAACTAAAGCCTAATTTCTCACTTATAACACCTGAGAAATTAGGCTTTTTATATTTGTATTTCCTACGTTGTAAATCCGCGTTTTGCTGGTGTTACCCCAAGACGAGAGCTCGAACTTTATCGCGGTATTTTTTTTATTTGCCTTTGCTTTACGTAAGAGAAGCTCATCTTCTGAATGGATATTCTCTCAAAAAAGCAAAGCGTATTGTTCAACAAATGATTATTCCAAGAACTTTGAGACTCCCGTTGTGGTTAGAGTACTGATAAAGGAGTTCTCGTTATGTTTTTATGCTTCCTTGATTGAATTTCCGTAACTACTAGTTGACCTTATAATACGAAAGCTCCCGATTGTTAAAGATCATACAATTATTAAGGATATAATTTTTCCTTAGCTTGATGAGCATGGGGTAATAACCCCATTAAACTGTCTCCTTTTTCTCTTTTTGAAACCAAGTCTCTAGCAGCTCCTGCTCTCTTTCTCTTGATATCCCCGTCTTTCGTTCTGAATTCTTTCTAGCTTTCTCCCATTGATATACATCATGAATAGTATCTTCAAGAGGTCGGAAGGAAAGACCAGCGTTAACAGCTTTTTCTACACTAATGAAAGAAGCGCCTTTCCATGACTCTGTTTCTCCTTCTAACGGGAAGTGTTCAGGAATCCATAACGGCATTTCCGTCCATGGCTGTATTTTATGATCCAATACAAATTGTTCATCTGTCCATACAAATTCGGCATCACTGTTTGTGACAACTTTACAGTTATTCAATAGCTCTTCTATAGTCAATTCATAATCCGGTCCTGTTACATTGAACATACCTACTTTTCTGTTTTCTGCCATATCGAATACCCATGTTGCTACATCTTTTACGTCAATCAATTGAACAGGACGATCTGGACGTCCCGGAACCAATACTTTTCCGCCTTGTGCTACACGCTGTACCCAGTACGGAAGCCGATCCGTATAGTCAAATGGTCCGACAAGCAGCCCAGCTCTTATATGCAAAACACGCCCTGGCCAATGCTTCTCCGCCTCTCCTTCACATAGTACTTTCAAAGCGCCGTAATACTCGTAAGGAGAAATTTTCCCCTCCTCAACATCTTTTAATTTATTATCCGGCGGCATGGATTGTAAATGATAGTCTTCCGTAATATTGAGTGGAATCCAATCTTTATAAGCAGAGATACTTGAGATGTATGTATAATGTTCGATGTTTGCCCCAAGTACAGCAGCGATTTTTTTGATTTGATGAGGAGCAAATCCGCATGTATCCACTACGACATCCCATTTCCGGTTTTCCAGATGTGATACATCACTGTCTCTATTGCCGATTAGCTGCTCTACTTCAGGAAACGTCTCTTTATAAGTTCCGCGATTAAATAAGGTGATTTCGTGCCCTCTTTTCAATGCTTCTTCTACCAAAGCTCTTCCCAAAAAACGAGTACCTCCTAATATAAGGACCTTCATAGTTTTCCCCCATTCACTTTAATAGCCTGTAAAAATACCTTTTGTTTTAAATAACGATTTTCCTTTGTAAAAAGTTACGGAGAGTATGAAAAATTTATGCCCTTTTATTAAAGAAAGGCGCCCTTTAATGGAATAACTTTAATTATGGAGCAATACTCGTTAACCAATCAGGGACTCTTTTCTTCGCAGCTATTAAAAACTCACTTCATATGCATCTCAATCCATTCTTTTACCAAACGCTTTGGTGCGGCTCGTAAATAAGCTTCTTGAATCAGTTCGTATTACCTAACAATCCACTCCATCAAAAAACTTTTGTCTCCATTTTGTCACAGAATTATTTACTCATCCGTTATATTAGTAAATAATCGAAAAGGATGATGACGATGACAAAATATGAAGTGGCTATTGTAGGCGGGGGAATTGCGGGTTTAACGGCTGCGATCTATGCAGCAAAAGCAGGGAAACGAACCATTGTACTGGAAAAACAAAAGCGGTTGGGAGGCAGAGCCATCACCAACAATAAGCAGGGTGTATATTTTAATTTGGGTGGGCATGCACTGTATAAAGGGGAAGCGTACGAAGCATTCCGCGAACTCGGATTACGACTTGAGGGGAGCACACCGTCTATTGATGCTTACGGGATGTGGAAAGAACAAATGTTGCCCATACCAACGAACATATCTTCCTTCTTTCAAACGCCGCTCCTAAGTTGGGAAGGAAAGCTCGAATTTGCAAAATGGTTCATTAAATTAGGAAAAATGGACACAAGCGTTTGGAACCAGATCAGTATCCGCGATTGGATTGAAACTCAATTGCATAATCCAATGCTGCGCAACGTGTTCTATGCATTGCTCCGAACATCCACTTATGTGTTTGCACCTGAATTACACGCTGCTGGTCCTGCCTTAAAGCAGCTGCAGCGATCACTAAAAGGAGTCTTGTATCTTGATAAAGGCTGGGGGACAGTCGTAGAAGAACTGCGTGAACTTGCTGTCCAACAAGGAGTGGAGCTGATCACCGGTTGTAAAGTGGTTGCAGTCGAACATCAAGATCAAAAAGTACACTCGATTTTATGTGAGGGTGGCACAAAAATTGAAGCATCGAATGTTATACTAACTACACCACCTTCCATTTCTCACAAACTAGTTCCCCATGCGGATCAAACAGCACTCGACACGTGGAACAAGCAAGCTATTCCTGTTACAGTTGCCTGTCTAGATGTTGGATTGCGCCAATTGCCTAATCCAAAGCACCAATTTATCTATGGATTGGATCAACCAATTTTCTTTACGCACCAATCACGGGAGGGAAAACCAAGACCCGCTATCTTAAGTGATGATGGGACACAAGTGATATCGCTTTTTAAATATCAGGGTCCACAAACAGATGCAGCGAAGGATGAGAGTGAGTTGGAGCAAGTATTAAATGTGGTCCAACCCGGCTGGCGGAAAGAATTAGTGATAAGACAGTTCCTGCCGAAAATGACGGTTGTCCACGATTTTCCTCATAGGAAAAGAATGGAGAATCCAGGCCCTGCTGTTCCTGAAATTAAGGGACTATATGTTGCTGGTGACTGGGTCTCACATGGGGAGCTACTCGTTGATGCATCCGTAGCTAGCGCTAAACGAGTCGTTTCACAACTACTAAATACTAGAGAGGTGATCAAATTATGAGTATGGAAAGACTTTATCAAACCTATCAACCTCTGCTTTTTTCCTTAGCCTATCGTATGTTAGGGAGCGTGATGGATTCAGAGGACATTGTCCAAGAAGCGTTTATAACCTTTCATCAACTTCCCAACTACGAACATATTGAAAACAAAAAAGCGTATCTATGTAAGATAGTCACTAATCGCTGTCTGGATTTGATACGGTCATCCGCAAAAAAACGTGAGGTATATGTCGGACCGTGGCTTCCGGAACCATTGCTTGAAATAGAGAATTCACCTAACGATCCTTCACAAGTCTTTTTTCAACAAGAATCCATCTCCACCGCATATTTGCTTTTATTACAACAACTAAATGCGATAGAACGAGCCGTCTTTTTGCTTCGTGAAGTCTTCCAATACTCTTATGATGAAATAGCTGAAATTCTTGGAAAAAGCAATGCTAACTGTCGGCAAATTTTTCACCGTTCGAAAAAAAGCATGGAATATGACCCTAAGAAACAGCCTTCGATTTCAATGGCGGAATCTTCAGTAAAAGAGTTTGTACAGTCTATCTTAAATGGAAACGTAAATCAATTATTGGACCTTGTCAGCGAAGATGTCGCAATGTACTCGGATGGAGGCGGCAAAGTAAAAGCCGCACAAATACCTATTTTCGGTGCTACCAGAGTGGTTCAATTGCTCCAAAGCCTCATGAAAATGTATGCAGGCAGGTTCACCATCAAATATACATCTGTCAACGGTCTACCAGGACTAATTTTAACAATCGATGATCACTTACAATATGTGTTCTCCTTTGCTTTTAGTGGCAATCGAATTCAGACGATCTACTCGGTTGCTAATCCCGATAAACTACGACATTTGTATTAGAAGACTCCATACGATCACTTAATCACAGTTTTCGCTCTATCAATTAGACACAAAAATTAGCTGGCCCATCCATTAAGCTAACTGTTTTTTACTAATAGTTTAATTTCTTTCTCTGAAAATTCTTTTTTACTCATAGTCACTTTCCCCAAATCATGTATTTTTCTTAATTATACAAAAAAGTACCCTATAGAGGACTTTTTTGAGTGTCTACTCTATAGGGTACAGTTTAAAGTACGCCCGTGCTGTTATGTCTTAAAAGCTTTATAACCAAACCCTTTATAATCCTTATACGGCTTAGTATCTTCGTAAAACTGCCTTTCCTTTCCCAACTATAACAGAATAACTAAAATATGGTCTCAAACCTAAAATCACTTAATTCTCCTTCAACTAACACACCAGCTTGTTTAACAAAAAATAAGTGTTTTTATCATTCAAAAAAACAGACTTGCAATTTATTACCATCGAGATCATAGAAATCAAAGAAGTTATTTATCCCATCGTTATGTAATTCTCCTACTCTTACACCCTGCTATTTTAATTAAGCGTTGCAGGTCAGCGAAAGTAAAGGCTTCTTTCAATTGGGAATACTTTATCATTAGCTCCAAAAGAGGGGCTCTTATCCTTCCTTTCTTAAATTCTAGTAAACTTTTAATTATTATAATTAGCGCTTTCGATAAGATGTTTTATATTGTTAAGCTGAAAAGCTCCATATATTCTTTTTTGGGATGTAAGTTCATTTATAAAAAACTGTTGTAATTCCTCTTTATTCGTAAACCGTTTAACTATGCTATTATCAGACCAATCGTGTAACTCTTTTTCATCGTGATTAAAAAATACCAAGATGTTTATCCACGTTTCAATATCTTGACTTTTTAAATAGTTTAATAAGATGACGGCTGTCTGCTGAACCTGGTTAATTGGATTTTCATAAGTCTTTAAAGTTAATGCTCCCGACTCAGCTTTATCAAATATAAGCGTTTCCTCTTTTTCACTGTCTAATAAGTCTGCTAAAAAAGAAAATTTTTGGGGGCCCTTTCTTGTCATTCCCATTACTATATGGCCTTTCCAGTTTTTTGTTTCTATTACATATATACCAGTTGGATAAAGTACAATGTGATCGATCTGCCGGATATTACCGTTTACTTCCGGTATAAAAATGTTCGGCATAATAATCATTTCATCAGGTGAAATGATTCTTTTTCTAATTAGATCTGATTTAAAATTTTCTAGTATTTGATGGGTAATTATTTCCCCTTGGTTTCTATAATTTTTCCGTATATCTTCATTTTCAATCATCAGCTTTTCTATTTCGCGTTTGTATGATTCAGACAAAAGTGTGACCTTCTCATCAAATGTTGCTGCTGCTGTTTCCATAGAAGCTTTTTGTAATTCTTTAATAGCTGCTAACTCTTGGTAATGGTCGTTTCTCATTTCTTTTTGTTTAACCTTTTCTTTTTTTACTATGTAAGCTAACCAAGCGACAGACACGGCAAGTAAAGTGGAAATTAACCAGGTCATTTATTTTCTCCTTAATTTTAAATTTTTTGTTCATCAATGAATTTGGGTTCTGGAAACGTCGCTTTGTTGCATATCACATTTATGGTGAATTTCGATTCCTGGCAGTCTATTTAAAACACTAAATTCTATTAATTTCTTTAATTAAGATAGATTAGACAAATCTTTTCTATTGCAGACCTTACAATATAACGTAAATTATGAATATGAAATTCCTTTGGATCAACCCTCATTACATTTTCTCCTGTCAATTCTATATTGAAATAACCTACCCTGCGTTAATTGAATAACTTATAGTTCATAGTTCGATTTCTTATGAAAAATCCCTTCTCTAATTCACGAATAAGGCACTTTTTCCTAAAGTAAGAGCGCAATTCTTATTCTGGAATTGCGCCTGTTTGTTGAAGATCTTCTATATCAAATGTTTCAATCCTGTTATAAATCTTAAAAAAGAGCGCATAATGTTTCTTTTTCGTAAGATTTACTTTATAATGCGCACTAGATCATTTTTTTTAGGGGAAAATGATACTTCTAGCTTAAGGAAGGAGATCGATTATGAAAAAAATGATGTTTACATTAATAACCGGTCTAATGGCCGTTGTTTTAGCAGCATGCGGAGGAAATGAAGAAAGTAAAGAAGCTAAAAATGATGATAAAGCAAAAACAGCGGAAACCGATCAGCAGAAGGAACAGCAAAATCTAATGGAAGAAATGCAAAAGAAATTAGAAGCACAGCAAGTAGATGAAAAGAAAACTGTTGCCATAGTGAATGATAAAGAAATTTTAGGAAGCGACTATAATAGCGCCATAGCATCTACACAAGGACAAATGCAGCAAATGGGACAAGATCCGACTTCTAAAGAAGCTGCAGAGCAAGTGAAAAAACAAACAATTGACAGCTTAGTCGGAAAAACTCTTCTTCTTCAAGAGGCAGATAAAAAAGGCTATAAAGTTTCAGAGGCAGATATTAATAAGCAGCTGGATGAAACGAAAAAACAGTTTAAAACAGAAAAAGAATTCGAAGCCGCTCTAAAAAAATCCGGCATGGATATGAAAACACTTGAAACTCAAATAGCTGACGATATTAAACTCAAACAGTACGTTGAGAAAGAAGTGCCGGCTGGTGAAATAACCGATGAAGAAATTCAAAAAACGTATGATCAATATGCGGAACAAGGAAAGAGTACTGGACAAGAAGTTCCAAAGCTTGAAGAAGTAAAACCGCAAATCGAACAATCTCTTCAACAGCAAAAACAGCAGGAAAAACTCGCACAGCAGGTTGAAGAGTTAAAGAAAAATGCGAAGATTGATATTAAGATTTAAGATGTTACACACAAAAAGGAACAGCTCAAGGGTGAAGAGACCCCCGAAAGTTAGAGTTTTATATTAAGCAACTAATTGGCTGGTATGGATACGGTATTGAACCGGACTCATGCCTGCCAATTTTTGTTTTATACGCTTATTATTATAATAATTGATATATCTCTCAATTTTCTGTTTTAATTCCTCAAATGTGCATAGTGCTTCTCCATAATACATTTCTTGTTTCATTAATCCAAAAAAGTTCTCCATCGGTGAATTATCTAAACAATTTCCTTTTCGTGACATACTCTGGAAAACTTTATTTTCCTTGAGTTTTTTCACCCATTTTTTATGTTGATAATGCCAGCCTTGATCAGAATGCATAGTAGTTCTGTATTTTGAATTTTTCACAATTTCTAGTGTTTCTTCTAGAGGTTCTAGGACTAAATCTAGTGTTGGGTGACTACTTATCCCATAAGATAGAATTTCGCTATTGAACATATCCATGAATGGATTAAAAAAAAGTTTTCCATCAGAACACTTAAATTCTGTGATATCTGTTGTTATTTTTTGATGGCATACATTTGTGCGAAAACGGCGATTAATAAGGTTCTTGGCGACAGTTCCAATATTCCCTTTGTAAGAACTATACTTGCGTGATTTTCGTGTAAACTTATTTCCTTTGAGTCCGAGTTTCTTCATAATTCGTTGAACCTTTTTGTGATTTACTTTTAATTGACGGTTTTTCAATTCTAAATGAATACGTCGGTAACCGTAATTGCCGTCATGGTCCTCGAATATGGATTGAATACATTCTTCAAGATTTTGATCGGGATTCTCTTCCTTCATTCGCTTTATATGATAGTGATACGAAGATTCAGGAATATCAACTATCTGTAGAACATCTTTTAATCGGAATTTTTCTTTGAGTTCGAATGATAACGCTGCTTGTGCTTTTCTAGATAGCTTTCCGGATCCATCTGAAAAGCTTGTAACTTTTTTAAGTATTCTACCTCTAAGCGAAGAAGTTCATTTTCTTTCTCCAATTTTTGTTCGTACGTCATTTCTTTTTCTTCTGCAGGAATTTTACTTTTTTGGTTCTTGGATTTATCAGACATGGGCGGTCTCCCTTTCGCTCTATCCAGGGCTTCAGTGCCACCTTCCAAAAAAGCTTTCTTCCATGAAGCTATTATTGGAGGATTTGTTAACCCAAATTGAAGGGCAGTTTCCGTCTCTGAAGAACCTGTACTATTCATAAAGCTTAATACATCCAGCTTGAATTGAACAGGATATGTTTCCTTATACTTCTTCCTCATCAACCCATCTATCCCAAATTTCTCGTATACTTTTACCCACCGCTTAATTGGAGAACTGCTTTTTATATTATGTTTCTTTGCCAAAAGGTCATATCCTAATTTCCCTTCTAGATACTCTTTTACGAGCATTAACTTAAATTGCTCACTATATTTAGTCATAAAAATACACCCCAAATGTTAGATTTCACTCTAACTTTTGGGGTGCATTACAGGGGCTGTTCTTTTTTGTTTTCTATTTCATTTTATTATCCTAATATTAGATGGTATTATGGAATATTAAAGTTTTAATAGGGTATGGAAACGATTCGAGTAATGAGGGCCACTATGGAAAATATTCATAGTGATCCCCAGTCTATCATTTAGTGTTCCTGTTGTAGTTTCTAACAATTTCCATTTCTTTATTTTTTAGTGTATGGATAGTGTATCACTCAACAAGCTGATCCTCAATAAAACGCATCCTCTTAATTACCTTTCCTTCCTTATTTTTATCATAAACATTGTATTCTTTTTGTGGTTCAGCATCTGACCAAATTATATATGCAATTAGATCATTCTTATGATGTTCTAGCCGATCTGTATTCATGTAACTTTCATCAGGCTGCCAGTCTCCTGGCAAATCCTCACTTTCCCTATATAAGGATATATCAAAAATCCTGTTTTTGCCTTCTATTACTTTCATTTCTTCTTCAACTGGATGATCCTTACTGTATTTTTCAATTAATTCTTTCAATTGTATTAAATCTTTCGGTGGATTTAGAATCATATAGTGCTTTCTAACAGTCACCACTTCTTCATCCTTTTTACCAAAGATCTCTTCTGTATTGTCAATTTCGAAAATCTTTGTTTCCCCATTTGACTCCTCATTCTTTTTACATCCAATTAAGTTTAATGGAATTAAGAATATACCAATCATTAAAACTATAATTTTTAAATTAACTTTAATCACTCAATTCCCCCTCGAATGGTATATCCATTTCCATTACAGTAACAAAGGGCTTATATTCCCCATTATATTCATCATAATGCTGTAAGACAAACCAGGAACGGAATCCTGCTAAGTTGACATACACCTTCTCAACATCTGGCTGATCTAACCCAAAATGATCATATAAACGAACATGCATGACACCTTTAAAGTGATTGTTCTCTACTGAAAAATCTTTTACGGATACTGTATTCCCCCAAGTATCATTTACTGTAATTGTAAGTCCTCCTATTCTATCACTCCAAGTGCTAAACGTCGGGTAACTAGCATTTCTCTGTATAAAATTATAAAATTCATTAGTTTCCTTTGTACTTTTATCAAACTGAAGTGCTGCCAAATTACCTCCATTTTTCTTTAGCTCATCAACTAAGGCATTTTTGACAAATTCAACATAGTCTTTTGTTGTCTCATGCTCACTCGCTTTTTTAGTTAAAGTCTGATTGCTATACTCTGTAGCAGTTCCATCCTCAAAATGATCAATCATATCTAAAACAACATCTTCCATATCTCCCGTAGAAAATATGCTTGTTGACATTGTCTCGAACTCATCAAAGAGAATACCTGGGAAATAAGATTCAAGTAATTGGAAATTGAACATCCAGCTAATGTCAGTTATTTCATCTCCAGTATAATCATTTGTTTTCATATCATTCGCTACATTTCCATTTTCATCATAGCCTTCTGGTCTATCTGATTGATGAATTATTAAATTGGATAAATCAGAGTACAACGGTCTCGAATCCTCATTATCAAAAATTCCATCTCCATCACTATCTTTTTGGTCAGGAAAACTAGTTGGAAAGAAACCTTCATAATGAATAGTAATTCCAAAAATTTCTATCGTGAATGTTTTGAATGGACCCATTTCTTGCCCATCGGTTAATCCATCTCCATCACTATCTTTCTTGTTAGGATCTGAGTAAATTATACCGTATGGTGTTTTCATTCCTTCAACTTCATAGCTGTCGTATAAGCCATCCCCATCTGAATCTTTTGTATCTATCCCTCCATCACCTGAATCATCGCTAGAGACAATGTCATTCAACTTATCGCTGCTTGCAGCTTGATCGTTCTCTCCACCTGTTCTCGTTGCAATATTTTGTTCATTTACACCATCCGTCCTTGAGTAGTCTATTTCCCTACTCCAAAGCTCCAACCATTTTGTCTTATCAACAACCAGATATTCACCAAAGTGAGTAGTTTCCACACTTATTGTATTTTTACTTGTATCTAACACAGCGTTAAGGCTTTCAAACATTTCCTCGTCTTCATTGTACCAAACGATGGCTAGATCATCTTCCAACGTGTCTCCTAGCTTCGCTTCATCATAAGTAAACTTAATGCTTGCTTTCTCAAATTCTGATTGCGTATTGATGCTTACAGGAGAACCAATAATACCGTGTAAATTAGTTGTTTTAATATTTACGTTGTTTGTGCTGCTAATTCTAGTCGTTTTATTAATATTATCCTTTGCACTAAACCCAACTTCTACGCTTTTAATTTCTGATTTATCAGGCTGAATCAATGATTTACTAATCGATTGTTTATAGAGTTCTTGTGAATCCTCAATTTCGTCATTGTTGCTGTCTGCAGCATTCGGATTTGTCTTTAAAGCATATTCATCTCCATCACTTAACTCATCGTTATCTGTATCATACTTATTAGGTAATGAATCGAACTGATGTACTTCAAATCCGTCAGTTAAACCATCTTGGTCTGAATCTTCCTTAATCAAATTTGTTTGATAAGCTTGCTCGTCTTTATTACTCAGGCCGTCTTCATCGATATCTTCATCTGCATCACTTATACCATTACGATCTGAATCATATTTTGTCGGGGAAATAAATGATTTAACCTCATATTCAATATTGTCCTGCAATCCATCACCATCTGTATCCTTTTTAAATGGATTCATTCCCTCTAGGAATTCTATTCCATCTGTTATCGTGTCACCATCCGTGTCAGAGGTAGATTCAAAGAATTCCGTGTTAAATAAATAGCCTGCTTTTTCAAGTCCGAATAACACTTGTTTATATGCATTTTGATAGGATTTTGATGCAGGGATAGCTAGATCTTTTTCTAGAAACTCATTACCTTTTTCAGACATTTTCACAGCATTATTCAAATGAGCTTTTAGTTTATTTCCTTTGTGATCTGCTTGATCGGAGATATCCTTTAAGATGCCGATAGCATTTTTATTGACAATTTTATCCGATAAATAAAAATTAAAGAGTATATCTGCAAGTAATACTTCAGTTGGTGCATTAAAATCGTTTTCTTTTACATACCCCCATAGACATATGGTTAACCTATGTTTGATGTTCAAGAGCCGATCACTTTTAAGAACCACCTCTTGTATGTACTCCTCTTGAACAGCTTGTTCATATTCGTTAATCAATTGTTGAAGTACATCAAGTCCATTCATATCTTTTTGTTTAAAGTCTCTGGTTTCATCAATTTCCGCTATCAGTTTAGAATCAAACTTAGCATTAGTTTCTTTTATGACTGTCGCGAAACGCTTTAATTCTTTTATTGCAATCTCATCATAGATTTTTGCAATTCTGGTGTCCTCATAGAATTCATATTCACTTAACCACTGTTTTACATTTTGCTCACTAGAATTCTTATGTTTTCCTTGATTATCATGGTTATTGCCCTTGGCAACTACCGCTTGCCCAGATCCGCCGAAAATCATTGCAAAGATCAATAAACAACTCAACATACTTTTTACTTTATTTTCCATCATGATAATCTCCTCTATAAAAATATTATTTTTAACCTATATATGATATCCTGTGTTCCCATCCGAAGAAATATTGTCAAAATCCTTGAGATAATGCCATTAAATCAACTCCTTTACAAGTTTATTTTTTTTAATAGCATCTAGTTGGTACCTATCAAAAGGATATAATGGAAATGTATTTGAATGCCGAATTTTCAAAAAATATTAAACCAGAAAGACACCTAATAATTAAGTGTCTTTTCTTTTTAAATTTACCGAACATAAATAAATCTTTGCCCTAATATATTTTCTACCTGTAAACCAATGAATGGATCCCGTTTCGCTCCCCACCTTTTATATGAAATGTTTCAGGGGATGATGCTTTTTGGTCCTTAGACTGTGGCGAAAATGCAAAAAACATTGAAAAGCATAAAATAAACGGTAACAGTTATTTCTTATAGTTCCTTGGGGGATAAATTCATTTTTTCTCCTTTCCTCCCAAAACTAAAGTTTCGCTAACCAATTTTAGTTTATTGTGTAAATCAATGGAATGTAAGGTAAAAACTTCCTGATAATTTTATTATTTTTATCAGACTTATGAATCAATGATCTTTCTTTAGAGATTGAACCTATATATACAGCGAATTTTTTTAAAACTATTGTTCAAGAAAATGGCCCTTTAATTGAACAATACAGATGAAGTTTAAGAATCAAAAGAAAAACCCTATATTAATACAGGGTTTTTATCAAACTTTATTTTTAAATTATCAATCTTAATTTTAAATCAACACTTAAGCCTGCCATTTAGCCTTTAAGGCTGAAATACATTTGTGTTTCTTTTATGACATCTTGTTCAGTACCTTTTTCTTTTAGTTGATTATTCATGAGTTGTAATTCTAGTGTCAACGCCATGAAATAGTCATCACATGGTAAGAAAAACATGCTCTTCCAATGATCTTGATTAAAAATATAACCTTTATTTTTGATTGAATCCGTTTATTTCCGTCCACGCATATAAAAGGTTTATCATTTCCGTATATCCTTGTTAAAAAAGGCAGTCTTTGATCCTTTAGTTTATTTATTCTTAATTATTGGAGTGGTTGAATCAATATATATATCTTTTTTAGATATATCCTCAATAGGATAGATACAAAATTTTTATGTAGAATATACTTCATTTTTTCCACATCAAAATTTAAATAAAAAGAACCGCCTGCTGTAAATGTATTTATACGCGAATATTTCATATATAAAGTCAGCAGGGACATCAGGTCGTTTCATTCTTTCCATAACAGGATTAGAACCGGAAAACTTCTTTATAAAGTCAATAATGTGTTGATCTTGCTCTTGAAAAATGTCAATCCAAAACCGCTTCCATTCTGGGAAAAATGATAACCCCCCAAGCTCCAACTAGATTTGAATCATCATAACACGCACAAAAAACCATACAATATAATAATTGTATGGCAAACAATGATCAACTAAAGGAAATGAATATAACATATAAAATTGTAGCACAAGACCTTGTTTCTTTGGGTGTCTTCCTCGGTTATAATGACAACTCTAAATCATAAAAGCGCTGTTTCTTTTTCTAATTCACGATGTAATACTTCTCCCATACGCTTCATACCTTCAATGATTTTCTCTTTAGACATATTTGAGTAATTTAAACGTAATGTATTTTTTTGTGTACGATTTGGAAAAAATGGTACACCAGGAACACAAGCAACATTGTTTTTCAAGCACTCTATAAATATATGTGTTGAATCAACGCCCTCAGGGAGCTCAACCCAAATAAATAATCCACCTTCTGGCTTACTGTAAGACAAATTCTTTGGAAAAAATTCTTCAATACAAGATAACATAGCTGTGCATCTTTCTTTATAAACTGCTTTGATTTTAGTAATGTGCTCTTCGATATCGTAAAGTTCCATATACTTTGCTGTCATTCTTTGAGCAAAGCTGACAGTATGTAAGTCAGCTGTTTGCATAAAAGCAACGTACTTATCAATGAAAGATTCGTCTGCACAAATCCATCCAAGTCGAAGACCGGGAGTAAAAATCTTAGAGAAAGTGCTTATATAAATGACTCTGCTCTCTGTGTCAAAATGTTTCACAGGGGGGAGTTCCTCCCCGGCAAATCTTACAGCTCCATAGGGGTTATCCTCTACAATCAGCACATCATATTGATTAGCAAGCTCAATCATTCTAATTCGCCTTTCGAGTTTTAATGTGCGACCTGTAGGGTTTTGGAAATCTGGAATCGTATAGATAAATTTTGTGTCAGGATGCTCTTGCAGCTTTTTCTCTAGCTCTTCCATAACCATTCCATCATCATCCATAGCTACTTCAACAAATTTGGCATTATATGACTTGAATGCATGAATTGCTGAAAGATAGGTTGGGCTTTCACAAATAATCGTATCTCCTTCATTGATAAATAATCTTCCTGTAAGGTCGATTGCTTGCTGGGATCCTGATGTAATAAGAACATTTTCAATAGTAGAGTTGATTCCAATCCCTTTCATCCTTTGACAAATAGCTTCTCTTAAAGGAATATATCCTTCTGTCGTACTATATTGTAGAGAAGCCGCACCTTCTTCACTCAAAACAGCATTGCATACATCCTTAAGAGCTTCTACAGGAAACAACTCTGGAGCTGGCAGTCCTCCTGCAAAAGAGATGATTTCTGGTCTTTCTGTTACTTTTAGTATTTCTCTTGTCTCAGAAGATTTTATTAAACGAGCTCTCTCAGCAAACTTATTTTCCAATTATCATCATTCCTTTTTTATAACGTTTAGTCATGATTTGAAAAGATTCTAGGCTATCCTTACTCTAAGAATGTTTTGAATTTTCAGTTACATTTATTTTTTCGACTTTACTCTCTTTTCTAGTCGCAAAAATGATAATTGGAATAAGCAGTAATGAAAGCACAGCACCAGCAATGGAAAGAGCAGCATAACTAGAATGTGCTACAACCATTCCTGATAATCCTCCTCCTAATGCTCCTGACAAAGCAATCCAAACATCTACAGAACCCTGCGTCTTAGCCCGAGTAGATGGTGAAGTAGCATCTACAATGATTGCTGTGCCGCTAATTAACCCAAAATTCCAGCCAAGTCCAAGTAAAACAAGTGCTGTAATGAGTACTTCCATTGAATCAGCAGGACCCATAGCACCTAGAATGCCAGTAGCAAGCAGCGTAACGGCAGAAGCAATGGCCATAGCAGTACGACCAATTTTATCAACAAGAAAACCAGTTACTAACGAAGGTAAAAACATAGCACCTACGTGAAATCCAATGACAAGACCTACTTCATTCAAACCATGGCCATGGTGTCCCATATGTATGGGGGTCATTGTCATAATTGCCGTCATCACAAATTGAGTTAGAACCATTACGGCAGCTCCTGCAAAAATGCCTCTCCTGTTTATCGACAACATAGCAGATTTTTCCTCTAAAAGACTGTTTTTTCTTTGATCATCTGATATTGCTTTTGCAACAATAAAGGGATCAGGACGAAGAAAAATTAAGAGAACCAAACCAGCAAGTATATAAGCTGTGGCAGCTAATATAAATGGACCAGCTAAAGAAGGAATTCCGATGGATATCGCAAACTCACCCATTACATCCACCAGGTTTGGTCCTGCAACAGCACCGAATGTGGTGGAAACCATGGCCATACTAACAGCCTTTGCTCTTTGTGCCCGGTTTGCCAAGTCAGTTCCTGCGTAACGTGCTTGTAAGTTCGTTGCAGATCCAGCTCCATAGATAAGTAGTGAAATAAATAAAAGTAAAATGCTATTTAATAATGCTGAAATGACTACTCCAATGGCACCGATACCGCCAGCCAAAAATCCTGCCGCAAGTCCAGAACGACGTCCAAATCTTTGAGAAAGTCGTCCCACAAGCAGTGCGGCCCCTGCTGACCCTAAAGTAAATAATGCCGTAGGAAGTCCCGTTACACTATCTGTACCTAACATGTCTTGGGCTAGAAGTGCTCCCACTGTTATTCCTGCTGCAAGTCCTGCTCCTCCAAAAATTTGGGATATAACAACAACCATTAATGTTCTCTTATATAGTTGTTTTTGTTTTTCTGAAGAACGAATGTAGACTTGTAACCAAGCTGATTGATCGTCTGACTTTTTTACGCTATCTTGTAACACAATTTAACCTACCTTTCTAGAAAACTCATTCTCTTTCATATAACTAGATTTCAAACATCTTAACACCAATAAAAAAACCATACAATATTATTATTGTACGGCAAACAATTTTCTTAATTGTTTCCTTATCTATGCAAAATAACTATTATGTTGATAAACTTCTTATTTACAATTTATGTAACACAGCATCTAGATCTAAAGTCTGTGTTCCATCTTCTAATTCAATAAATGGAATTCCTATACCTCCTGCTTCTCGTACAGCTTCATAAAGGGCATTGTTTTCCCTAATATACAAATAATTCTTTAGCGCAGAAAAGCTTGCAGAAAAATCCTGAAACTCGATATTTGCTTTTTTTCTTTTAGTTTACTTAGTGCATATAATGTATCTGGGCACCTCCCAATTACTTTCACTTTCATCGTTCATCCACCTTCGAATTATTTATGTTATAGTACACCTTTCATGGCTTGAAAGTAATTCGCTAATATCTCACAAAGAATGATTTTGGGAAACTCTTTAACCGCTGAGATTTAGAATAATTTCTATTAAAATAAAATGATAATACATTGATAATTGTACTTGTTTAACGTGACTTTTATAGCGGCTTTTAGATTTAAGAAATTCATTGCTGAATGGAGTCCTATAAACTTTGGAAATAACTCAAAGCCAACGTTTTTACTATTACCTTATGCCACACTAAAAATTTTCACTTCAGGGTCAGCACTCAACAATGGCTTAAGACCAACAAAAACATCGCTATTAAACATTTCACTTTTTAGATAAGCTTCTGCGTTCTCAACACTATCGAATCCGTGAAGCACCTGAACATCTTCATTTCGAATTAAAAGTTCCTTAGAAACAGCACCTTTTATTTGTGTCAAAAAAGGTTGGCGATAATCAACGTATACCTTGGCTGCTGCCGGACGGTTTGCTTCATCAATAATCATTGTTATTTCTAAATATGCTTTTGTACTCATGGTATCTACCTCCATCATTTATTTGTATGGATCAACGATTTCATCATATCACCCGTAAAAAAACCATACAATACTATAATTGTATGGCGAACAATATATGTGGGTGGTTGATTACCGTGGTCATTATTCTTTATTCACATGGTGTTGCAGTAATGTCATCATGTCCATCTTACACACTGTCTCCTTATATAATACGGCATTTTCTAGCATGGTTAAGCGCTTGCGATGAAACGAGTTTTTGAATCAAATTCGAAATATAGTATTCTATTAATATCTGTGTCCTAAAAAAATGAAATCACAGCAAATTACTTCGTTTTATAAAACAAATAGCTTAAATCGTATCGCAGTATCTAGTCATTATGCGCCAAAATCTTCTTCATTTAATGAATCTTTTGCTAGATCCTTTGCTGGTTCCTTTTTTGTATAGAACTTATACGCTGCAAAAACGATTGCAACCCATACTGCTGATACTACTAAGGACATTCTCATTTCCGGCAGGATACCCATACATACTATTATCACAGCCATAAAGAACAGGCCGAAATAATTGCTGTACGGATAGAAAGGCATTTTGTAAGTAAGTTTGTCAACTTCATTATTTTTCATTTTAATCTTCCTGAATTTTAAATGACTTATTAGAATCGCAGACCAGGCAGAAATTAGACCAAAAACAGTAACGGAAGCAAACAATGAAAAAACTGACTCGGGAATTAAGTAATTCATAATAACACCAACAAGCATTGCTGCAAAAACGAGTATGACTGCTGCAGATGGTATATTTTTACTGTTAACCTTGCTAAGGAAGCCGGGAGCATTCTTTGCCAAAGACAAGCTGTAGAAAGAACGGGTATTGGTAAAAATACTAGAGTTTACTGCAGATAATACTGCCGTAATAACGACAAAATTCATAATTGAAGCGGCAGCTGGAATATTCATTTTACTAAATATTTCAACGAATGGGCTTCCAGACGAACCGATAGTATTCCAAGGATAGATTGTTACCAAAATAAAGATAGCCCCAACATAGAAAATAAAAATTCTCCAGAACACAGAATTAACAGCCTTAGGAATTGTAGTCTTTACATCTTTTGCTTCTCCTGCTGCAAGTCCGAGGTTTTCAACTCCGCCAAATGCAAAAGCCACCATTACAATCGATAAAATAAATCCGCTCATTCCCGTTGAGAAAAAGCCTCCATGGTTTACGAGATTTCCTAACCCAACCGGATTACCACCATTTCCAACTCCGAAAAATATCATTAAAACTCCAAATATTATCATAAGGACAATCGCTATAACCTTAACCAAGGAAAACCAGTATTCTGCCTCTCCATAAATCGATACACCAATCATATTAATTGTGAACAAAATCAATACCACTGCTAAAGAGCTAACCCAAATTGGTATATCAGGAAACCAAAACTGTACATATCTCCCAAGTGCGTTAAGTTCTGCTGCACTTGTTGCTATTAAAAAGATAAAAGCGTTCCAACCTGTTAGAAACCCAACAAAGCGATGAATATAACGATTCGAATAGGAAATATATGAACCAGATACCGGTTCTTCCACAGCCATTTCGCCTAAAGCTCTCATGATGAAGTAAATGGCAATCCCAACGAGTAAATATGTCAGCAGAATGGCAGGTCCCCCTCTGCTAATGGCCCAGGAAGAACCGTAGAAGAGACCAGTTCCAATTGAGCCCCCTATAGCTATCATCTGGATATGACGACTTGACAGACCTCTCTTCAACTCTTCTTTCTCGTAGGGCTGTACGTGTATTTTTTTACTCATTTCATTCCCTCCTCATGACTTTGTGTATTTCATTTTATTTTTCTTATGTTAAACAGATCATGGTAACTCCTCGATGAAAAAAACACTCTGTCCCCCTTCACAAGATTAGCTTCTTGATAAAAGCGTAGATGTACGGAAAAGCTTTTCCCTTTAGATGTTAGCGCTTTCATTAAAATTATTAAAATTAATACTTCCGAGGAGATGTGGCAGGATTAGGTACTGATACACCGGAAAAGAAATCAAGACCCGAATTGTCTTTGTTCGTTTTATCATGCTTGCGACCAATCCACGAGAAGAGGATGACCCGAAATCTGTGGGACAACTCTTCTATTTGGCTTGCGATGAAATCCGAGACATTCGTTTTGTGGAAGTGATTTTCATCCTATTATTATCACTAACTTATAAACTATCGGAAGATCTTCTCCTTACCATGGAACAAAAATCTCTTTTTTCAGAAGCCTTTTTAACAAGTTGCCCCTTTATTCTCGACTGGGCCATCAGGGTTTTTTACACTGTGTTCAGGATGAGAAAATTGAGTAGTTAATAGATTTAATTTCATTCAGCTTTCATGGCATTACAGCAATAGCTTCTATCTCACAATGAACACCTTTTGGAAGCTCTTTAACCGCTACACAGCTTCTAGCTGGTTTTGATACAAAATAGTTTGAATATACCTCATTAAAGGCCGCAAAATCCGCCATATCTGCTAAGAAACATGTAGTCTTAAATACATACTCAAATCCACTTCCTGCTTCTTCAAGAATCGCTCCCACATTGCGGCAACTCTGTTCCGCCTGGTCTTTAATGGTATTCCCTACCATTCCGTCTTTTGGATTTACTGGAATTTGTCCTGACGTATATACGAATCCATTTACTATAAATCCCTGTGAATATGGTCCAATTGCTCCTGGTGCATGTTTAGTTTCTATTATTTTCATCATCTTTTTCCTCCTATATTTATATATCCGGGGCCTAAGATAATTTAAATCCCGGCAAATTCCTTCATCTTAAATATCCATTAAACAGATAACTTATGTCGTATTTTAGATCGCCTGTGCTAAAGGACTGATTTTTTCCGCCATTTATAGTGATAACTTTATCCTGATATTTCAGTTGCTTGGTGAGTTTCCAATTCTGCAGTTTCTTGCTTTGTATTGATTGCATCACAGATTCTTTTAAGGCCTTCAGCCAATACAGATTTCGGGCAGGCAAGATTTAACCTAATGTAGGAGTCTGAATTCTGTACAAACATATCCCCCCCCTCTAGTAGAACTCCTGCCTTATGGGCAAAAAACAAGGGAAGGTTTTCAACCTCATTGAAGTAAGCCCTTACATTTATCCACGCAAGGTACGTTGCTTCCGAAATTTCAAAAACGACATTTGGCAAATTCTCTGCCAGATAATCTCTAGTAAAAATAAAATTGTCATCCAGATAAACCCTAAGTTCTTCTAACCAAGGTTCTCCCTTCTCATAAGCGGCTTGGGCACCGGCAACACTTAAAGGGTTATCAAAATTGTAATGTCTTGAAAGCCAAATTTCTCGTAATTTATTATTCGGAATAATAATATTTGAAAGCATCAGTCCCGCTGTGTTAAAAGTCTTACTCGGTGCCATACAGGTAATTAATTTGTCATACTTAGGAAACACTTTAGCTAACGGAATATGTTTTTTACCCACTCTCAGAAGATCACAATGAATCTCGTCTGAGATCATCCACAAATCGTTTTTGATACATATATCTCCCAATCTTCTAAGCTCCTCTTCCGTCCAAACCCGACCTGTAGGATTATGTGGATTACATAAAATTAAGAGAGTTGTTTTTTCATCAGCTGCTTTCCGTTCAAAATCATCAAAGTCAATGCGATAGTGACCATTGTCATTTATAAGGTCTGTGCATACACTCTCACGACCATGAAAATCTGCTGCATATTTAAAATATGCATAAGATGGAGTTAAAAAGATGACCTTTTCATCTGGCTTGCAGATATAATCAACCAGTTCATATAAAGCAGGAATAATTCCATTAGACATGACTAGGTGGTTTCTATCAAAACTCCATCCATATCTTTTCATACACCAATTCACAAAAGCATGATAATAAGAATCAGAGAATATACGGGTATAACCAAAGATTTTTTTATCCAAACGTTCTTTGATGGCATCGATAATGACCTGCGGTGTTGCAAAATCCATATCTGCAACCCACATTCTGATAAACTCCTCATCTTTGTAAGGAAACGTAATCGAATCATTGGTCCCGAATATATAGTCACGGAAACCATCTGTACTCATTGCATTTGTATTACTTCTGTCAATCATTTCGTCAAAATTATACATGATCTTATCCCACCTTCTGTATTTTGCACTTCTGAATTAGGACTAATGTTGTTGCATCCAAATAACATCATTCCTTTTAGAAAATAGATATTATTTAGAATTTTCTTTCTGCAGTTATCTTAACACGCACAAAAAAGCCATACAATATTACAATTGTATGGCAAATCATATTAGGTAAGATCGTTTAGTAAACGTTTAAGGATCATCAATCCTTGCTCAAGCTCTTCAAGCGTTTCTGGTGCACAGACTGAAACCCTTACAGCACGCTCTGGACAACTATTTCCAACGACAAAACGTTCCGCCGCATACACTTGTACCCCATGTTGTGCAGCTAATCTTTCAAATTCAGCACCTGTGATTTTGCCTGGTAATAGTAACCAGCGAAAGATACCTGAATCAGCACCTAAACAGGTATAATCTGCCAAATGTCGATTTACGACTTGGTTTCTACGAATGGTTTGCTCCCGATGAACATCAATGATGATTTCAAATTGATTCGATACAATCGTACGTGCCGCCAGTTCTGCTAATAATGGGGAAACGGATATATTTAGATTATAAAGTGCCTTTGAAATTGGCTCCTTGAATCGACTCGGAACTGCTGCATAAGCTAGTCGTAACCCCGGTGCTATTGATTTCGATAAACTCGCAATATAGATAACCTGTTCTGGTGCAAATGATGCGACTGCTGGAAGTGGTTTTTCGCCCAGGAGATGATATGTCGCATCTTCAATAATGAACTGATTATACTTTTTGGCAATTTCTGCAATCGTTTTTCGATTCTCGACAGACATACAAGAAGCTGTTGGATTATGGTAATCTGGGATCAAATAAATGCCTTTAATATTGTCATTTTTACACGCATATTCAAAGGCAGTTGGACTCATTTCATTGTTCTCTGATTTTATCGGTACTATTTGCACACTAAGCATCGCTGCAACAGTTTTTAAGCCAGGGTACGTATGATGGTCAGCACCAATGCGATCACCAGGCTTACAAAGACTTGCCAGTGTAGCAGCAATCGCATTTTGACCCCCATTAGCAAATAAAATGTGATCAACTGTTGTCTCAAATCCACCTCTTCGGATTAGCTTTATAGCCGCATCCTTTTGCCAAAGGCTTTCGCCTGCACGACCATAACCAAACCATCTTTCATAATCTGTCTCTTGCAGCATACTTTTTAGCTGTAGTAGCAGTGGCTCGTAAGAAGCATTATCTGGAAGTGTTGCTCCCATTTCAATTAATTGCTTCGGCTTTGTATCTTCAAGTAAATATGCATTCGATAACGCATCATACGATACAAATGTCCCACTTCCAACCGATGCACTTAATAATCCCTTTAACTCACACACTTTAAACGCTTTTGAAATGGTACTTAGATTTAAATCTAAATAATCTGCAAGTTCTCGCTGTGGGGGAAGTTTTGTTCCCGGTAATAAAACTCCGTTTAAAATATCCTGTTCCAATTGCCCTGCGATTGCTTGATAAATTGGCTTTTTCGTTTTATCAATCGATGGTTTCCAGCTCATCGGATAGTTTTCAAAAGAATTAATCGGCATAATACGCATCCTTTTTCATACAATTATATGATTGTGTGGTTTATAAAACAATTATAATTTTCTTTCATTTGGCATCTAGTCATTTCCTTTCTCGCCTATCTCCACACGCTCATTAATTGACCACCTATTTTTCAAAAATTAGTACATGTCACTTAAAGCAACTTGCATCTCATTCAAACTATCTTAATTCACTCTTAGCATCAACCTCTTCTAAAAATGACAGTCTTTTACCATTCTATTTTCTTAACTTGTCAAGGTACGTCAGTAGTAAGTAATGACTAACTGTTATACGACTGTTTCATTCTTAAGACTCCTAACATACTGTAAGAGGAAAAATTAAATTACCATCTAGCAGACATGATCATAAGACTTTTCAATTTAGAAATCATTGGTTATACTAATAGTAGAAAAATCATAAACTAAAAAAGACTGTTCGGTGCTAGAACACCAAACAATCACACAATAACCAGGTTCCCTTCAAGTGGGATCAGCGTTTTTGGAAAATAACTCACCTCATCGCGCTGCTATGCTCAAGGGTGGGTTATTTTTTGTCTTTAAAAGATATGATTGACAACACCAAACTTGCAAATGCTATCATAAGCATTAACGTTTGTAATATGTCATCATAAGCACCACCCCCTTTCATTCCGGGGTAATGCTGACCACCCTTGAGTTTTCCTAACTATTGTAAAACAATTATAGCAGAAAACAGAATGTATGTTCTTATGTGTTTCGTAAATAAATTGGTTTGTCAAAAACAAAACAACAACCTATTTATAAATGGTCCATCTTTATCTCAAATCCGTATTTTACTTTATACGAAAAATAAATCCCTGCTAACGCGCAGGGATTCCCAATTTATTACTCAAACTATTTAGATATCCAATTCCTCCACTCTTCTCCATTTCATTTATTAGGAATTCTCTTTTATCTTTCACGATAATGTCTACACCGGTGTCTACAAATTTTTCAACACTTTCACCTTTTGTCACCTTCAGTGCAGTTTCAACACTTAAATACCCCATGGATTATCAACAGCTAAACCTTGTATACGCTCTACTTCGATTAGCTCAAGTATGTTGCTCAATGAACTCTACTAAATGTAGTGTTTCCCGGTACATCTATTATTTTCGATTCATTATTAAACTTAATTTGTACTCAGTAAAAGTGAAAAAACAAATAGGATTAAGGCAGTGAAGAGCGATGGTTTTTTCTCTATTGGTTTATAAACTCTTTTCTATTCCTTTTTCATTCCAATCTTGTTGTTGTTTTTATACGTCACGGTCCTAGGTAAAGCTATTTAGATTACTGACTTCTCAAGAATTTCAACAACATCTAATGTTTGTACTTTTTCTTCTACTTCCTTTGCTTTTGTGCCATCACTGATCATGGTTAAACAGTATGGGCACCCTGTACTGATGATGGTTGGATTTGTTTCAAGAAGCTGCTCGGTTCTTGAAACATTGATACGTGTTCCCTTATCTTCTTCCATCCACATTAATCCTCCGCCAGCACCGCAGCACATCACATTCTCACGTTTCCGCTCAGGCTCTACAATTTTCACACCTGGAATCGCTTTTAGAATTTCTCGTGGTGCATCATACACATTATTGTAGCGTCCTAAGTAACAGGAATCATGGTACGTAATTACTTCTTCTACCTTTTTATTTGGAATGATCTTTCCTTCTTTGATTAATGTTTCTAGTAATTCTGTATGATGATAAACCTCTGCTTCTAAACCAAATTCAGGGTATTCATTTTTTAATGTGTTAAAAGCATGAGGATCCATCGTAACTATTTTTTTTACATGATACTTTTTAAATGTTTCAATATTTGCATTTACTAACTCTTGGAATAAAAACTCATTTCCAAGACGGCGCGGTGTATCTCCAGAGTTCTTTTCTTCATTTCCAAGGATCGCTACCTTCACCCCAGCTTTATTTAAAAGACGAGTAAAGGATTGAGTAAGCTTTTGACTTCGATTATCATAAGATCCCATCGATCCAACAAAGAACAGATAATCAAACTCTTCACCTGTTTTTTTCAATTCTTTTGCCGTTGGAATCGTCACATCCTCTACATCATTGCGCCAATTGATACGTTCCTTACGGTTAATCCCCCATGGATTTCCTTGACGTTCAATATTCGTCATCGCACGTTGTGCATCAGGATTCATTTTTCCTTCTGTTAAGACAAGGTAACGGCGCAAATCTATGATTTTATCCACATGCTCATTCATCACGGGACATTGGTCTTCACAGTTTCGGCACGTCGTACATGCCCAAATCTCTTCTTCTGTCACTACATCTCCTATTAAACTCTCACTTTCGATCGTTGCTGATACTTCCTGAAAAGCACTACTCACCAATGCTAATTGATTGCCTCTTGTGTTTTTAAAAGCAAATGCAGGCATCCATGGCTGTCTGGAAGTAACCGCAGCTCCCTTTTCTGTTAAATGGTTCCTCATTTTAATAATAAGCTCCATCGGAGATAACGTTTTTCCAGTTCCTGAAGCTGGGCACATATTTGTGCATCGTCCGCATTCTGCACATGCGTACAGATCAATCAACTGATGCTGGGTAAAATCCTCAATTTTCCCGACACCGAATTCTTCAGCTGTCTCATCCTCAAAATCAATCTTTTTCAATTTCCCAACAGGGCCGCTTTTCTTAAAGAAGATATTGACCATGGCAAACAACTCATGAAATTGCTTGGACTGGGGTACAAATACCATAAACGTGAATACAGTCAGCATATGAACCCACCAAAATCCGTAGAACATCACAGTTCCTGCTGTTGTTCCAATACCGGAAAACAATAATGCAACTGCACCAGAGAAAGGAGCATAGACAAGATTTGGTTCATGGTTTAACATGACCGTTTCGAATCCTAATGTAACTAGGATGGATAAAGTCAATATACTTAAAGCGATATAAACAAAAGCAGCTTTACCGTCGCGCTTCCATTGCAGACGCTTTATCTTTTCACCATATCGGCGGTAGAAGCCATATACGACGGCGAGCAGCATAAGGAACGTAGCCCACTCCTGCAGGAGACTGAAATATTTATGAGCTTCACCAAAAGGAAATTCATAGCCTTTAATAAATCCTTTGATAATAAGTTCTATAAGTCCTACTTGAATGATAAAAAAGGTATAAAATAATATTACATGCATCAAACCGCTTTTCTTGTCTTTGAATAATTTTGACTGACCGAAGCCGTTGACTAAGATCAGATTGAAGCGTTCTTTCAGGTTTGGTTCAAACTCAGCTTTTTTGCCAAGCTTGATAAACAAATAGCGAGTATACACTAGATTGACAAACAAATAGATCGCATATCCAGCCACGGCCAGGAAAGCAAGTAAATTCAGCAACGATAACATCCTTATCATCCCCTCATGGTTGTTTCTAAATCAGTTCCCTTTAATGGAGAACAAATCCTATTGATGATTTTCTCTTCAATTATCGGCACACTGCTTTGAAGTAAATAGGAGGAAATGAATTCCTCCCTGTAAGCACTCTAACCTTTTTTCTAATCTAGTGAAGGGCTACAAGCTTAAACTCTTCTACTAGTAAAGGCACTACTTCAAATAAATCTCCGACAATTCCATAATCAGCGATGCTGAAGATATTTGCTTCCGGATCCTTATTGATCGCTACAATCACTTTCGAGTTAGACATCCCTGCAACATGTTGAATGGCACCGGAAATTCCGCAGGCAATGTATAGATCGGGTGTGACTACTTTCCCTGTTTGACCAATTTGCATAGAATAATCGCAGTAATCAGCATCGCATGCACCACGGGATGCCCCTACTGCTCCGCCTAGCGCATCAGCCAGTTCCTGCAGCACTTTAAAGCCTTCCTTACTCTTTACGCCGCGGCCGCCGGAAACAATAATTTTTGCCTCTGAAAGGTCAACTCCGCTAGTCGTTTTGCGTACTACTTCTTTGATAATCGTACGTAAATCTTTTATTTCCACATTGATAGAAGTCACTTCTCCGCTGCGGGATTCATCCTTTTCAAGTGACGCAATATTATTTGGACGAATGGTTGCAAACAACAATCCATTATTTATTTTCTTCTTTTCAAAAGCTTTACCCGAATAAATGGGACGAGTAAATAAAACATCTTCCCCGTTCTTTTCAATGGCAATTACATCTGAAACTAATCCGCTTTGCAGCTTCATCGCAATCCGGGGTGCAACATCTTTCGCATTTCCTGTATGCCCCATAAAAATTCCGTCTGGATTTTCAAGCTCGATAATCTGAAGTAGAGCTTGCTGATAAGCATCTGTCGTATACAAAGCTAATTGTGGATGATTGACAATAATCACTCTATCTGCCCCATATTGAATCAAAGCATCGGTAATACCTTTTTCTTGTTCACCTAAAAGGACACTTACTACTTCTCCTCCGTTTGCAGCTATTTTAGCAGCTGCAATTGTTTCAAATGATATATTTCGTAATTCACCGTTTTTTATTTCAGCTACCGTTACTATTTTTTTCATTATGAACCCACCTTTTATATAACTTTTGCTTCTGAACTTAACAATGATACTAACTGTTTCACTTGCTCATGGGCATCTCCCTCAAGTATTCTTCCAGCCTGTTTTACTTGTGGGAGGAAAACTTCAACCATAGATGTCTTTGCTTCAACATTCTCTTCCTCTATGTCAAGATCATCAAGCTCTAAGATTTCAAGCGGTTTTTTCTTTGCTTTCATAATTCCTGGTAATGAGGGATACCGCGGCTCATTTAATCCTTGTTGTGCCGTTACGAGAATTGGAAGTGATACTTCAATGGTTTCTACATCCCCTTCCACATCTCTTACAACCAGCGCTTTCCCTTCATTTACATCCAGCTTGGTGATTGCTGTAACTTGGGCAATTCCTAATCCTCCAGCAACAAGGGGTCCAATTTGAGCGGATCCTCCATCTACCGTCATATTTCCAGCAAGGATTAGATCAATCTCTTGTTTTTCTAAGTATTTGACAAGGATGGACGCAACTGTGAATGAATCGACGTGGTCCAAATCCTCTATTTTAATTAAAACCGCTTTATCTGCTCCCATCGCTAGTGCAGTTCTTAATTCTGCCTCTCCGTCTTCATCCCCAACCGTTACAACCGTCACTTCTCCACCATGCTTTTCTTTCAATACAATCGCCTCTTCGATGGCATATTCATCGTAAGGATTGATAATGAATTCGGCATCCCCTTCATGGATCTGACCATTTTTAATGGAGATCTTTTCTTCTGTATCGAAGGTTCTTTTCATCATGACAAAAATATTCATTTCTATTCTCCTCTTTCTTTCTTAAATTTGTAAATTCTCAACGATAGTCGTAATACCCAAGCCCCCGGCAATACAAAGGGTGACAAGGCCGTACTTTTCGCCGCGTCTTTCCATTTCATGCAATAATTTTGTCATTAAGATAGCTCCTGATGCTCCAATCGGATGGCCAAGAGCAATGGCACCGCCGTTTACATTGACTTTATCCCAGCTGATATTCCATTTCTTAATAACAGACAATGCTTGTGCCGAGAAAGCTTCGTTTAATTCAATCAAGCCGATATCATCAAAGGTTAGTCCTGCCATTTTTAATGCCTTCAAAGTAGAGGGAACAGGTCCGATCCCCATGATATCTGGAGAAACACCGGATGCTGCTTGTGCAATCACTTTTGCCTTTGGCCGCAACCCTTGTTTTGCCGCCGCATCTTCTGACATAACAAGCAAAGCTGAAGCACCGTCATTTCTGCCGCTGCTATTTCCGGCTGTCACTGTCCCACTTTCTTTAAAAACAGGCTTTAAGGTAGAGAGTTTCTCATAAGATGTTTGACGTGGATGTTCGTCACGATCAAATACAACATGTTGTTTTTTCCCTTTTATCTCAAATGGAACAATTTCTTTATCAAAAAAACCCTTTTCTATAGCTGATAGAGCCAGTTCTTGACTCCGGGCAGCAAATTCATCCTGTTCAGCACGAGAAATATGATATTTTTCCGCTAAATTTTCTGCTGTGATCCCCATATTCAATTTCCCATAAATCTCTATTGGCTGGGACCTAGGCTGACTTTCCGTATTTGGATCTAAAATCTCACCATTACCGGCACCATATCCATATCGAGCATTTCGAATATAATAAGGGGCAGTGCTCATGCTTTCCGCACCGCCGGCTACAACCATATCTGACAGTCCGCATTGAATTTGCTGCACTGCATTGTTAATGGCTTGAAGTCCTGATCCACATTGACGATGAATGGTGTAGCCTGATACTTCTATTGGATATCCAGCTCGCAATAATGAAAGTCTTGCTAGATTAGAAGAATCAGCACTTTGTTTGCCTTGTCCTAAAATCACTTCATCCACTTGATTTTTATCAATCCCTGCACGGAGGGCAATTTCATCCAATACTTTTGCAGCCAGATAATCTACTTCGACATCTTTTAAACTGCCTCCTAAACGACCGATAGCCGTTCTAACTGAATCAACGATAACAGCATTTCTCATTTGCTTCCCACCTCATTGCTATAGTCATAGAAACCAACCCCTGATTTCTTTCCAAGTCTTCCAGCCTTCACATATTTTGTTAAAAGCGGACATGGGCGATATTTTTCTCCTAAGGTTTGATACAAATATTCTATATTTCTCAACCGTGTATCCAACCCGACAAGATCTGCCATTTCAAGCGGCCCCATTGGATGGTTTAACCCTAATTTGATGGCTTTATCAATATCTGCAGCAGAGGCGACACCTTCCATCAGCATATTCATCGCTTCATTCCCTATTAAGCAATTCATTCGGCTTGTTACAAATCCGGGAAATTCATTGACTTCAACGGTTTCCTTTTTCATTTGCTCTGCAACCTGCCTAGCTGATTCATAGGTTTCATCCGAGGTATTTAACCCTCTGATGATTTCCACGAGTTTCATTTTGTGGGGGGGATTGAAAAAGTGCATGGCGATACATTTATCAGGCCGCGATGTCTGTGCTGCAATTTCGGTTGGGCTCATCGTTGACGTATTTGTCGCTAGGATTGTGTGTTCCGGGCAAATTTCATCCAATTTTTTAAAGATTTCGATTTTCAAATCCATCTTTTCAAGGACTGCCTCAATAACAAGATCTGCCTCCCTTACTGCTTCCTCCATACTTGTTGTAAAAGTAATTCGATGAAAGCTTTCGATTTCTTCTTCCGCTGTCAGAAACCTTCGTTCTACAGCTTTTTTCATTTCTGCTTTCATATAAGCTTCAGCTTTCTCTAAAGCTTTCGTGCTAATATCCTGAAGCTGCACTTGAAAATGATTGACACTAGCAGCATAGGCGATACCCGTTCCCATCAGACCGCTTCCGATTACAGCTATTTTCTTCATCGTTTCCGCTCCGTTCTCAGTATGCTGTTTAATAAATCCTGCGTGAAAGATAGTTTCATTACTTTCTTCTTTCACGCAGGCAAACATCGTATTAAATAAAGGTCTTTAATCAGTTTTTTAGCAATTGGCTATATTTCACTAGGTAATTCATGATGCTCACTACTTGTTCTGGAGATGCGTAAACAGGGAGATTTCCTTCTTCGTATAAAGCCATTGCTTTTGGAGCAATACCATCTGCTCCTAAGCGCCCAACAACAATCGGTTTGTCTTGCTCTCTCTGAACCTCCATAATGGCTTCAGCAATAACCGCTGCACCCGGATCTGCATTCGTTGTTAACATCACAATGACGCCATCAATATACTGGTCTTCGGCAAGTGTTTGCAGCACTTTTTTGAACATTTCAGGCTTAGCAATGACTTCAGCCGTTACATCCACTGGATTTTGCGCAGAACCAAATGGCGGGATTAGTTCTTTTATCTTATCTGAACTTTCGGTTAATTCAGGAACGATTAATCCTTTTTCCGAACACAGATCCGCGATGACACTGCAGGCTCCACCTGAAGCGGTCAATACACCAATGCGATTACCCTTTGGTAATTTTTGAACAGTGAAAGCTCTTGAAACATCAATTATTTCATCTATACTCGAAATTCTCAGAGCGCCAAGCTTTTGGAAAGCGGCTGAATAAACCGCATCATCCCCTGCAATGGAACCTGTATGCGATTGCACGGCTTTTTTTCCAACTGCCGACCTTCCTGTTTTAAACACCAATACCGGTTTCTTTGCTTTTAAAGCTTTGGAAGTTGCTTTTTCAAATGCTTTGACATCTTTAATCCCTTCCATAAAGACGGTAATCACCTTTGTTAATTCATCTTCAGCCAATATTTCGATAAAATCTGTCGTGGTCAAGTCAGCTTCATTTCCAACACTTACCCATCTGCTAAAACCAGCACTTTGTTCCCATGCACGGCTTAGGAGGGCGCTTCCCATCGCACCGCTTTGTGAGATAAAGCCAATATTCCCAAGCGGCTTCACTTTTGATTCTAATGCAGCTCCAAAAGCGGTATAAATGTTTTTAGATGGACTGGCAATACCGATGGAATTAGGACCAAGCACACGGATATTTCCTTTTTCCGCAAGATTCATTAGCTCTTCCTGAAGCTTTTTCCCTTCTTCCCCTATTTCCGCAAAGCCAGAGGAGTATACAATGACTGCTTTCACGCCTTTTGCAATACAATCCTCCATGACTTGCGGAACACTTTTGGCTTCCACAATGATACAAGCCAAATCAATATCTTCTGGAACCTCTCTGATAGTTGGATAAGCTTTATAACCCTTTATTTCAGAGGCACCTGGATTAATAGGGTAAAGCTTGCCAGGGAATTGATTTTCAACCAGGTAGCGAAAAAGCCGTCCGCCATTTTTCTTTTCGTTCGCAGATGCCCCGACCACTGCTATAGAAGCAGGGTTAATCATTTTCTCTAGATTTTCTAGTGATCTTTGCTTACGTCCTGTTTCTTTCTTTTCTCCTAATAAAATCCTGACATCACAAATGAAAGCATCTTGATCTGAAAAAATAACAGGATTTAGGTCTAACTCTTCAATTTCAGGTCTCTGCTTCACTAATTCATTTAATCCCAGACAAATGTCTGCTACGATCTCTTGATTCAGCCCTTCTTGTCCGCGGTAGCCTTTAATAATTGGATACGTTTTCAATTCTTGCAGCATTTCTTCAATATCTTTTATAGAAACCGGCATCATTCTCATGGCAAAATCTTTCATAATTTCAACGAAGATTCCTCCAAAACCAATCACAAGCTGGTGGCCGAATACAGGATCCTTTTTCACCCCAAAAATCAATTCTGTTCCTTTTGGAGCCATTTTTTGCACGAGAATTCCTGCCATGTTTGCCTTATTATCGTAATTTGAAGCGTTCTCCATAATCTCGGTAAAGGCTGCTTCAACTTCTTCCGCATTCCGGACATTTATTTTAACGATTCCTGCTTCTGTTTTGTGAACAATATCTCTAGACATCCCTTTCAGTACTACGGGATATCCGATTCTCTGTGCATACTGAACAGCTTCCTGCTTCGTTTTAACCAATAATGATTGGGCTACTGGAAGCCCTAACTCTTTTAAAAGCTGGGCTCCTTCATGTTCCATTAAAAAGAGTGGTTGTTCTTCTACAGCAACGGAAACATTATGATTTAGTGACAACTTTTTCTCCCCCTGTCTTTGGTCTTCTTTGACTAAATCTCATACCCAATACATCTTCAGCAATTTTATTTTTCAATACTTCCGGAGTTCCACCGGCAATCATCCAACCTCTAACTCTTCTAAAAATGTACTCTAGCGGGTAGTCAGTAGAGTAACCATAACCGCCAAAGATTTGAACTGCTTCATGTGCCACTTCAAATGCAGTGGTATTAATATAAGCCTTTGCCATATTCGCATCTAAAGGATTTGGAGCCCCTTTATCAGCATTAGTTGCAGCTTTATATAATAGCAGTCTTCCAGCCTCTAACTTCATTTTCATTTCAGCAATTTTCCATTGAGTTCCTTGGAATTCAGCTAACGGACGTCCAAATTGTTCTCTTTCCTTTGCATGCTGTACAGCCATATCAAAGGCAGCCTGTGCTAATGCTAGTGATCTTGATGTATTTCCCATCCGTTCAATGTTAAACATTGTAAACAAGCGTTTAAAACCATTATCAGGAACTAAAATATGACCAACTGGGACTTCGCAATCTTCAAAATATAAAGCACAATGCTCTTCACCAGACATATGCGTTTCAGTTTTTCCAATTGTAAAGCCAGGAGCGCCTCTTTCCACTAGCACGGCACCGCACGTTTTCACACTGTCTCCAAAATTAACCCATACAACATAATAAGAATTATGTGGTCCATGTGTATTAAACACTTTTGATCCATTGATAATGACTTTATCTCCTTCAATACGAGCTTTCGTCTTTAGGTCTGTAACTGCAGAGCCTGCGTTAGGCTCTGACATCGCAACTGAAATAAGCTTCTCACCAGCTAAAATAGTTGGAAGAACACGCTGCTTCAGTTCTTCTGAGCCATATGCAGCCAATTGGCGAATTGCCCCGAAATTCCCCACTTGCAGCATATCAGCTGTACTAGGACAAACTTTTGCCACTTCTTCCATAACGATAATCGCTTCAACCAATGACATCCCTTGACCGCCATCCTCAATCGGTAGGGTCATACCCATTAAGCCATTTTCCGCTAGAATTTTAGCGTTCTCCCAAGGTACTTTATGATTTTTTGTCCATGTGTAAGCTTTTTCTGAGAACTTTTCCTTTGCAAAGTTTTTTGCCCATTTTTGTAATTCTAGTAAATCTTCACTTAAGTTGAAATCCATTTTAAACTCTCCCCTTGTTATGATTAATTAATAATTGCTTTCGTAAATACTAGTAGCAAGATGCGTGCCAACTTTAAAAAACACTAAAAATAATACGATATTTCAGCTTTATTGTTTATCATTTGAACACACTTGTTAAAAAAACAAACAAAAACAGACGAACCATTTTAAGTCCGTCTGTTTATTTTTTTAATAGCAGAGTTCAGTTTATGAACAAATGATGTTACTTTCCTTGATAATGCGGTGGTCTTTTTTCTAAAAAGGCCGTTGTACCCTCCAATTTATCATCAGAATTAAAAAGAATGGCTTGAGCAAATTTTTCTAATGTTAAGGCGGTCTTTATATCTATATCATACCCTTGATGAATCACCATCTTCGCTAATTTCACTGCCATCGGTCCTTTTTCAATGATTTTATGAGCTTTTCCTACTACCGTTTCCCATAATTCTTCCATCGGTACGACAGTAGAAACTAAGCCAATCCTTTCAGCCTTTTCCGCAGTAATGATTTCACCCGTTAAGATCATATCAAGCGCTGTCCCTTTCCCTAGCATCCGTGATAATCTTTGTGTACCGCCAGCACCGGGGATGATAGATAAACTGAGCTCTGGCAAGCCGAATTTAGCATGCAAAGCAGCAACACGGATATCACAGGCAATGGCTAATTCACAGCCGCCTCCGAGAGCATAACCGTTAATCGCCGCAATGGTCACTTTCGTACTTTGCTCTATCCTTTGACATAAGCCTGAAAGTCCTGGCAACAATGCATCGGCTGCACTCTTTTCCCTTAACTGTCTAATATCAGCACCTGCAGCAAAGGATTTCGCTCCCTCCCCTGTAAGTACAATTACCATCACGCCTTCATGATTTTCCCATTGGAGTAATGCTTGTTCAATTTCACTAACTGTTTGATTATCTAGTGCATTTCTCACTTCAGGCCGATTAATCTTGATTACACCAATAGCTCCATCTTTATACATAAGAATATTTTCAAAGCGCATTCCTATTTCCTCCTTTTCCAAAATGGATTTAAATAGAATAAAGAGTTTCCATATATTCCTCGAGATTTTTAATACTTTGTACGATTGACTTTGCTCTTTCTTCGCCAATAATAGAAGAACAATTGGCAATAAATTTCATTTCTAGCTTTTCATCTGATAATGGTTTTGAAGGCTCTCCTAGCGGGTTTTCCACATAACATGTTAGTGTTTTGCTATTTTTCAACTTGATTTCAAGTCTCGCTGCCCGTTGTGCAGGATAATGTTGATCGGCTTCCTCATCCACATACACTTCAACTAATTGCGCCAGCCTGCTAATGGTTTCTTTTGTCTGCTCTGGTTGAAAATGATTAACCTCCAAAACTGGATGATAAATAGCTGACGCAATCGCATACGGCAAACTCATTTGTGCATCCAATAGTGTTTGGCAATTCTTATGGCGATGTAAATAAGCAATCTTATTGACGCCTATACGAATTTCAGCAATATCTAGTGGTTGAATTTGTGCATTCATTTTTAATTCATAAACAGCATCAATCGAAGAATGTAAATGCCGGCAGCATGGATATGGCTTAAAATATATATTCATAATTTCATATTTTTCACCGATATCTTTAAACATTCGTTCCACAGATACTTTCCCATCTGCAAAGGCCTGAAAAAGACCGTTTTCCCCTTCCAACACATCCTTCGGCCCTGATAATCCCTTTCTTGTCAGTTCAACTGCAGAGATTCCATCACGTGCAGCCTGCCCAGGATGAATCCGTTTCACTTCCGAACCTGTACCTAAAAAAGCAAAAATCCCGCCAGCAAAGCTCCCGGCTATCCCAAAAGCATTCTGGACTTCTTCCTTTTTCAATCCATATAATACGCTAGCTGCAGCTACAGCACCGAAAATACCAGCTACCGGTGTATTATGGAAACCTCGCTGCCTCGAAGATGGATGAATAGCAGATGAAATTCTTAGGCAAACGTCATAACCGATTACAATGGCTTTTGCCAATTCATCAAATGTTGGTTTTACATGTTGCGCTATAGCAAATACAACTGGAAATACAACCGTTCCGGGATGAACCGATCCCCCTGTATGTCCATCGTCCATATCAAGGCAATGGGCACTCGTCCCATTTAAGAAGGCAGCGTTTCCTTTTAATAATCCCGATTGATACCCAATGATGTTCGTCGTTCCTCTTCCTTCAGATTCTATCAAGTATTCATAAACAAGCCTGCTTACTTCTGTGTTTGCTCCTGTGATCGCCGCACAGACATAATCTAAACAAGTTCTTTTCACTTGATGAACTAACCCTTTATCTAACTGAATATTTCCATAATTAGCTACATGGGCAGCCAATCGTTCTGTCATATTTTGATCGTCTATTGACTGGTACCCTTTTTCTGAATTCATAACGCTGATTGTGTTCTTATCATTCATATTCATTTTTCCTCCTATTTACAAGAACGTTTCTCATCGATATTATTTTTGTATTTAATAGCACATTTATATTTAACGAACTTTTACCTTTCTTTCCGACATTTCATCTTGCTTCACCTTGTCAATAATTCCGCGTGCAGTTATTGCACCTGCTGCAAGTACAATCGCTTTCATAAATAAAATTGGACCCAATCCGATTAATGTACTTAAATTAGCAAAAACAAAGGGAATGATCGTTTGCCCAAGCCTGTTAGCAGCCAGCCGAATTCCCAATACCTCCCCAGTTTGACCAGGAGGAGAAACATTGTATGAGAGGACAATCGTTAATGGCTGGGTAACACCTAGACCTGCTCCTAATAGAAAGGAAGCAGCAAAAAGCAAAGAAAATTCATGAAGAAACGGAATCATGCCGTAAGAAATGGCACCAATCATCATAAAAATCCACAGCACTGTCACCCTGCCAAACATCATTATTAACCTTGGCATAAAAATTCTTACCAAAACATTAGAAGCTGCTTGTGCTCCTAAAAGCAATCCTATTTGTGAAAAATTTAGTCCGATGGATTGGGCATACAACGGAAAATAGACATAGAATATATCTAAGGCTGATAAGATAATCATACTGACCAGAACAGCTCGAGATAAGCCAGGAATTCGAAACAACTCTTTCATACTCGTAGACTTTTCTTTCTTTGACACGGAAGCAGTTCTTGAAGATTTAGTAATGAAAAAAGATAGAACCATAGGGACAAAGGGAACAAATGCTAGAATCATAAATGACAGTTGAAAGCCATAATGTTCGGTTGAATATCCTCCAATGATAGGACCGAGCAGCATCCCAGCTGAAGAGAAAAGACTAAATGTCCCAACTGAACGATCACGATTCTTATTTGTTGTTGACTTCGCTACTCCATTTTGAATCGCGAGTATGGCAAGTAATTGTGATCCACCTAAAATGAGCTGTGAGATAAATAAAATTTGAACACTTGGAAAAAAGTATGGAAGACACAAAGAAATAAATAATCCTAGTGATCCAATGAATATTGGAATTCTCTCTCCATATCGATCAATATAACGCCCGGCAAAAATAGCGATAATAAGTGGTGCAATCGAATAACAGGCCGTGATCATTCCAATTTCGAACATCGTTGCTTCTAACTCGTTTGCAAATAAAGATGTCATAGGTCTTGCTGCAAAGACTGAAATAAAAATAAAAGGAGTAACCATATATAAAAGGTTCCGTTTCATACTTCCTCCGCGTTTGAATCATTTTGAAATGAAAAATACATGTTCTACCATTCCTTTCTTTTAATAGCTTCAACACAGTAGAACAATAAATCCCTGTTTTCATATCTAAAACAGGGATTTTCTAATAAGTTATTAAACTGGAAAGTGATATCCTGTTTAATGGAAGGATTTAGTTAAACTTCAAAATCACCTTCTATTAAATTTTTCTTCTTTTTAAATCCATTTAATGTGCTGAAAACTAGTAAAAGCAAACCGATAGCAATTAAAGTACCAGAAATCGGGCGCATAAAGAAGATGAGAAATCCATCTGTTGATGACGCAAGTGATTGAAGAAATGAAGACTCAATTTGGCCTCCCAAAACAAATGTTAAGACGGTTACTGCAGCAGGAATATCTAGTTTTTTCATGATATATCCCACAACCCCAAATAAAAGCATTAACCCTACATCCCATAAGCTATTATTAATACTGTAAGTCCCAACCATTGTTAAAATAAGAATCAATGGAAATAATAGCTTATATGGAACAAGTGCTATTCTCGCCCAAAATCCTGCTAATGGAAGATTAAAAATGAGCAGAATGAAATTACCAATAAACATACTGGCAATAATGCCCCATACAAAATTAGGGTTGTTTTGGAATAATGCAGGCCCTGGAGCTAAACCATGCATCATAAAGGCTCCTAGTAATACAGCAATCGTTGGCGAGCTAGGAATGCCGAGTGTAAATAGCGGAATGAGTGCGGCACCACTGTGAGCGTTGTTAGCCGTTTCAGGTCCTGCAACTCCTTCAATAGCCCCTTTCCCAAATCGAGAAGGATCCTTTGCCATTTTTTTCTCAATAGAATAAGAGATCAGGGAGGAGATCGTTGCTCCTGCGCCAGGAATTAATCCAATTAACATCCCGATACCTGTTCCTCTTCCAACTGATTTCATCGTTGGTTTCCATTCGTCCCTTCTTGGCAGCATTCCCTGAACTTTAGCTGGTTTATCCATTTTCATCTTATTTTCAGCATTTAGCAGGATTTCTGATATTCCAAAAAGACCCATAGCCACAATAACAAAATCAATACCTTCTATTAAATTCATTTGTCCAAAGGTAAATCGAATTTCTCCTGAAATCGGATCCATACCAATTAGCGCTAATAGTAAACCAAATAAAGCAGCGATAAGCCCTCTTGTTATTGATTTCCCCATCAATCCTACAATTAATAACAATCCAAGCAACATGAGAGCAAAATACTCAGGAGGACCAAACTTTAAAGCGAAGCGAGCTAATGGAGGACCTAAAAAAGTGAGTCCTAAAACAGCCACAATTCCACCAACAAAGGAACCGATTGCGGCAACTCCTAAGGCTGTTCCTCCCCTCCCCTGCTTTGCTAGTTGATGTCCATCGATACAAGTGATAACAGACGCTGATTCTCCCGGTGTATTAATAAGAACGGAGGTAATCGTCCCGCCATACATAGATCCATAGTAAATGCCCGCTAACATAATAATGGCAGATACCGGTTCCATCCCAAATGTAATCGGGATTAACAGGGCTGTTCCTGCAACAGGGCCCAGCCCGGGCAATACGCCTACAAACATCCCCATTGACACACCAATAATGCAATAGATAATGTTCCAAACGGTTAGTGCTTCCTGAAAACCAACTAATAGCCCTTGCAAAGATTCCATATCCTTCCTCCCCTACCAACCTAATACATTAACTGGCAAAGCCACATTTAATAAAGATCCAAATAACCAGAACAAGAAGATTGATACGAAAATAGCAATACCAAGACTCGTATACCATTTATATTCCTTAAAAAGCAGTGCAAAAAGGAAGATGGTCGTTGTTAAAACAAAACCCAAATAAGTAAGTGCCATTACGTAAAACAACATACATCCAACTATATAGGCTATTTTTCCAAATGACTTCTCATTTGGCGCACTTTCTTCTGGTGTGCTATCTTCTTCCTTTATTTCTGCAGCTTTTTCTTTTGTTTTACCATTTTTATAAGATTGATAAATATATATAAGTGATAAAACAGCAAGAGATCCACTTATCCAAGTTGAAAAAAAGCCTGGTCCTGGTCCTAAGGATCCCAAATATTCAAATCCGAGCGCTTGTACAAAAAAGACTGATGCAAAAAGGAATAAAAATATCCCTGCTCCCATTTCGCTTTTATTATTAAGCACGAACTCACCACCCTTTTCATGTTTTCTTTTATCTAAAAAGAATGAACGGCTATCATCTAAATCATTACCCTGCTTGATGATAAATGATTTAGATGATATGTATGTTTTGTTTTGGCTTTACTTAATTAATCCCACTTCTTTTAATACCTTTCTACTTTTCTCATAACTTCCCGTAATTTCTTTTTGAAAATCTTCTGGTCCTGCATAAGCTGGATTTGCTCCACCTTTATTAATTAGGTCAATAACAGCTGGATCCTCTAATGCTTTTTTGAAGGCATCATGCAAAATATCTAAAACTTCCTTAGGAGTATCTTTAGGTGCTAATAGTCCATGATAAACATCTACTGAAGCATTTTCGCTTGCCCAAGGGAAACCATCAAAGCCTTCTTCTTTATTACTACCGATATTTATTAACGGACGAACCTCACCAGATTCAACTAAAGCTCGTGGATTTTGAGCTTGAACGACCACACCTTGAACATGTCCACCTAACAATGCGGTCAGCGCAGGACCTGCACCATCGAACGGAACATGTTTTGCTTTAATTTTTTCATCCATAGATAAAGCTTCCATCGCAATATGACCAGTAAGACCTGTGCCTGCTGTGCCATAAGTGAATACTCCAGGGTTCTTTTTCATATAAGCTAACCATTCATCATATGTTTTCCAAGGAGCATCTGCTTTGACAATGATTGCTTGCGGATTAGAAAGCACACGCATAATAGGTGCAAAACTGTCATGGGAGTATGTTGCTTTTCCATAATTAGGCTGGATTGACAAAGCTCCAGTTGAAGTCATTAATAATGTGTAACCATCTGGTTTCGCATTCAATACTTGAGTATTTCCTACCGTAGCTCCTCCGCCAGGCTTATTAACAACTACTACCGCTTGCTTATTTGGCAAATATTCGCTGACCTTACTTGCCAGTGCCCTTGCTGCCATATCAGTCCCTCCGCCAGCATCGTATGGGACAATAATTTCAATTGGTTTCGTTGGGAAATCCGTATTTGCATTATCTGAAGCAGCATTTCCAGTCTGATTCGAACAGGCGCTTAAGATCATCATGGCAACTAAAACTAAATACAATGAAATTTTTTTCATTTTTTTCTTTTCCCCTTTTTAAATGAGATAGTTTATAGCCAGAATAAAAAATAAAATATAACGCTTTCATTTGTTTGTTGACCCTAAGTGTTTAATAAACATTTTCTATCTTTTACTTTCAGAATTCCGAATTCCCCTTTTAATTAAATGAAAACTTTATAATTAGGGTTAATATTCTGATTTTTATTGGTAGAAATTTCATCTTACTTAATTTCAATAGCAAGAATTTTTCCGTCTACCTGTTTCATTTTAAAACAGTTTGTGTTTTAATCGTTCAAATTTTAAACCTGATATGAGTTTTATTTCCCTATAAATTCAGGCCTTCGTTTTTCAATAAAAGATTCTACACCTTCTCTATGATCCAATGTCGTCCGTAAAAACGTTTGGCTCATATTCTCCTTTTGTATTACCTCTTCAAAGGACAGAGATGAAGAACTATTAATAATGAATTTTGAATGGATAAATGCCTGCAGTGCACCGTTCATTAAATCTTCCGCCAGTACAAGCGCTCTCTCCAACGCCTGATTTTTCTCAGCAATTTCATAGATGAATCCATAGTCATAAGCTTCTTCAACCGGAATGGTTACTCCCTTCCAAATCCATTCTTTGGCCTTCCACTCTCCTACTTTTTTCGGGAGATGATAGAGAAGGCCTAGATCAGGAATTAAACCAACATTTTTAAACGATAAAGAAAACTTAGAACCTTCCTCTGCGATAATAAGATCTGATGCTAATGCTAAACTCATCCCCGCTCCCGCTGCATATCCATGAACTGCGGAGATAACTAACTTTGGCATTCTACGGATTAATTCTACAATCTTAGCAGCCTGATCCATTGTTTGTTTAATTTCTAATGTTGTATACTTCTTTGCCATTCCCTTCAAATCCCCGCCAGCACAAAACGATTTTCCCTTGCCTGAAAGAATGACAACATGGATTGACTCATCCTGTTCAACTTCTTTTAAAGTGAATAAAAGTTGTTCTTTTAATCCTTTGCTAAAAGCATTTAACGTTTCGGGTTCATTTAAGTAAATAACCGCGATATGATGATGCTTTTCCAAAAGAACACGATTCAATAATCACACCTCCCATCATTTAATTTTCTGATTTATTGTTGATTGACCCAAAGCTAATCATTTCTTACACCCATTTATAAAGCAAGAAGTATGCCAACTTAATAACCTATTAAAACAAACCGGAAATCAATTAATCTGTTCATTTTAGTAACATTTTTACTAAGTCATCGTTTATATATTAAACAGTTAAGAAGTTTCACTTAATTTTTTCCACAACGTGGTACGGCTAATCCCTAATTTTTCAGCCACTACGGTTTTATTATGATCATTCAATTGCATCATTTTATTAATCACTTGCTTTTCTATTTCGTCCATCGTACCAAATTGAACCATGATTACCTCGTTTTGATTTAACTGACGATCTTCCTCTTCTGTTTCGCTTAAAATATCATTTATAAAGGCATCTTCCCCTTTAAATTTCTGTACACCGAGCTGAATTCTTTCGATAATATTTTCAAGCTGCCTAATATTCCCCGGCCAGCTGTACGTCAAAAAAAAGTTTTTTAGATTATCCGAGAAATCTTCAAAACAGAGTCTAGACCCCATCTTCTGTAGGAAGAAATCAACAAGAATCGGAATATCTTCCATTCTGTGACGCAATGGAGGAAGCCCCATATGAAGCACATTTAATCTAAAATATAAATCAGAACGAAACTTTCCTTCTCTCACCATATCCCAAAGTTTACGGTTTGTTGCCGCTACGACTCGAATATTAACGGGAATCACCCGATCCCCTCCAACTCGCATAACCTCTTTTTCTTGAAGTACCCTTAATAGTCTTGTTTGAATAAAATCGGGAATTTCTCCTATTTCATCAAGGAAAATCGTTCCTCCATGGGCCAATTCAAAGAAGCCCTGTTTCCCTCCCTTATTCGCACCAGTAAAGGCCCCTGCTGCATACCCAAATAATTCACTTTCAATTAAATTTTCTGGCAGAGCTGCACAGTTAACAGCCACAAAAGGACCATCCTTTCTGTTGCTGGCATTATGTATACCTTGGGCCATTAACTCTTTCCCCGTTCCGCTTTCTCCAATTATCAAAACGGTCGAATCCGTCGCGGCATATTCTTTAGCCAGTTTAATCTCGAGCTCCATCTGCTCACTTTTATGTCGAATATCTTCCAATGTAAAACGGGCTATTAATCCTTTTGAATGCAATTCTCTTCTAATTTCACTCTCTAATTTTTGAATCTTACTAATCTCTCGGCAAATAATAACCGTGCCGATCCGTTCTATTCCAACAATAAGCGGTTCATAATTAACAATTAGATTTTGCAATCGGAAACTTCCATTGTCAGTATATATGTTTTTTTCCTGCAACAGATTTAAGAGGAGGGGATTTCGTATTTCCTCAATTCTCTTCCCAGTAACAAATGATTCCTTTATCCCAAAAATCCTTTCGGCCGCAGGGTTAAATGTTTCTATGTGACCATCTTTTGATAGAAAGAGAATCCCTTCTTCCGTCACATTAATAACTGCCTTTAATCTTTCCGTCTCTTTTTTAATCAGTATTCGGTCTTGTGCTACTTGACTAGCTAAGATTAATGTTCTTTTTATTGTTCTCTCACTTGTAATAATGTTCATACTCTTCATTCCATAATTTTGAACAATTTCATGTGCCCGAATGCCGCCGCCCACTACTACTTCCATTCCCATTTCTTTTGCCTTTTTTATTTGCTTAACCAGCTCATCCCATGTATGATACGGCAATATCGTTACATCAAAACCAACTGTTTCAATCACTTGGTCAAAATTAAAAGCAAACCCTTCTTCCGGATAAGTGATAAAACAAATTTTATCTCCCAGTTCTTTTGCTCTTTTAAAAGAATCTAATATATCAAAATTGCTTGAAGCACTATGAATAACTGGAAGCGGTACCAATTTAGCAATTCCCTTGGCAGTCCCTGCCCGGCTTATCACCACTTCAAATCCACCCTGTGATACAAGTCTTTTTACTTCCTGGGCTGCTTCATTTAAAATTCCCTCAACAACAGTTACTGAAAAGTTAAGTTCTTTCGCAATTTTTTCAATCTTAGCTGTCAACTCTGGATTCCCCGATGTCATAATCATCTTAAAATTCATCTTTGATTCCCCCGTTTTGCTATTATCTATTAAATTATCTTTTTAATAATTAAATTGTAACCGTTCACATTTTAATCATACATGACAATAACTGAACAGTTAATAAAAAAGTCATACTCTTCAAAAATTATTTCTTTTTTTATTTTCATATAAAATTACATAATCACCTAACAATAAAACAGTGTTTTGCCTTTCAATAAGAAGACACAATCTGAATTGGAAATATTACTATTTTTTTATTAAGTATACAGAATAGAATGTATTGGATTAGTTGAAGCGCCGTAGGCGATGAAAGCCGCACGTACAGGTGCTAGCAGGGGGATAGGGAGAAATAACGTCATACCCTTAACTATCAAAAAAGATCGCCATCCTAATGGTCAAAACGGCCAAGTTAGGTTAACGATCTTTCTGATGTAATCTCTTATATATGATACTTGTGCAAATTCATAAAATCTTAACAAGTGACTTAAATAAATGTAATTACCTTAAGTTCTGTCATTTCCTCTATAGCATACTTTGGACCTTCTCTGCCAATCCCACTATTTTTATACCGCCATATGGAATGATATCCGCACGCCAGTTCGATGTATCATTAATATTTAGACCGCCCATTTCAATTTGATTGGCTAAGTAAAACTTTGTGTTAATGTCGTTCGTAAATGCACCTGCTTGTAAACCATGATCCGAATCATTTACTAAACGAATAACCTCATCCATATCCTTAAAAGGAATAGCAGAAACTACAGGAGCAAAGATTTCTTTATAACTAACTTTCATATCAGGCTTAACATCTGTAGGTAATGTCGGAAAAAATAAGGATTTATTTCGTTTATTCCCACACACTACTCTCGCCCCTTGTTCAACGGCTTCATGAACCCATTTAAACACTCCCTTCTAGAAATATAAAGTGAGTGTTTATACCTAGTTTAGGTTTTATCAAAGATTGCTATTTAGTTAAGCAAAAATAATAAAAATTTTATATTTTTTCTCCATTTGTTGCAATTACATCTTTATACCAATAGAAAGACTTTTTCCTTTTACGCTCTAATGTCCCACTGCCATCATCATTTTTATCAACATAAATGAAACCATAACGCTTGGACATTTCTCCTGTCGAAGCACTTACCAAATCAATACAACCCCAAGGTGTGTATCCCATCAACTCAACACCATCTTCAATGGCTTCACGCATTTGCTCAATATGGCCCCGGATGTATTCAATGCGATAATCATCATTAATCGAACCATCTTCTATTGCACGAATTTTGTCTTCAAAAAGGCAAACTACCACACTAGTAAAATGGGAATGGTTAATTCCTTCATATTCAATGGTTTACACAGTTATCACGAAAGATATCGAAAAGAGTTCTGAAAGCAAATTGACAGGTTCTGGTGCAATGATTTCACTAGTTTTAGAAATATTTATAGATTTTTATCGGAATCGAGAGTTACGTAGCTATTCCAAATATGGTAGATGAACTTCGCTTGATGGAACCCCAAAAGCGATGGATTAACTTCTTCGTGCGCTCGCCGCAAAGGGCCTTTCTTTCGCTGTTTTCTCTCATAAAACTGTATATTTTCTGCTTCCATGTTATGCAGTAGTTCCATGTTCAATCTACGTCATCTATTTTTATTCAAATTCTAAAAAGGCGGGAAATCACTATAAAAATTTTCAGTAAATAAGGCTGTGACTCGTTATTAAATGCCACTCCTACCCCTAAATATTCATAACTTTCCTGGAGGATGTTTTTTCTGTGTCCTAAGGAATTCATCAGCCCTTCGTGGGCAAAGATGCTGCTGAACTGACCGTATGCCAGGTTTTCACCAGCAGTAATAAAACGAATATTGTCTTCTTTCATATGATCAAATGGAGATTGGCCTTGTAAATTTGTATGGTCCAAATATTGATTTTCCGCCATGTCCATACTATGCTCCCGAGCCGTTTCTCTCACATGATCATCCCATGTTAAAATGGGCAAATCGTGATTTTCTCTTGAAGCGTTTGTTAAATCAAACAACTGATATTCAAAGCCTTCTTTTTGCTCCTGGCTTGATTCGGTATAAAAATCATTTTTGTTTTGTTCCAATTCTTCATCGATCACTTGAATAGCTGTAACCGTATTGTTTTCGTGCTTATCATAAAAAATCGTGACATAGTTGTTGTCGAGCTGGAATACATCATATTCTCCATTACTATTAATCTCATAGTTGACCAAACCTTTTCTCATAATGGATTCAGGTGTACCTAGTTGCTCCTGAATCGTTTGCTTAGGGCTCCCCAGTTTTATTCCCGTTGAAGAGGCAATCATATCTTGATTAGTATAAAGGCCGCGGACGATATCTTCTTCATCATAAGCAACCATAATAAAATTTTGGTAGTTTTCATGATAGGCGTCCCAGCTGACACCATATTCATTTTTCGAAGTCCTTTTCGGCTTACCAATTTCCTGCTCAACATCAGCTCTTGATTCGCCTAATTCAATATTATGGATCGAAAATAGTTGGTCTTTAGGAGCTGTTAATTTTGGTCTTTCAACTTTCGAATCGTTTGATTCTGACGGCTGGTTATTTAACGTCAAAAATAAGGAATTCAATTGCTGATTTAAAGTATCAATCGCAAAATTGATTTCCGGATTTTCTTTTACTGAATCGACTGTGGAACGGATGGAATCAGTTATAGTTAAAGGAACAAATTGTTGAACTCGCTCTTCCCATAACGACTTTGAAACATAACCGATAAACACTAGTATTATTAATAGAATAAACCGTTTCATAGCTACACTCTCCAATTTCAATCTTTATCGTTCTATCTATTATTTCTTAAAAATTTTTAGCAACGACATTAATCCGGGAAAATTGTACGTTTATATACAGCATGGACACAGTTTAGCCGATTTCCTGTACGTTAGGAAACCGGCTAAACTGTGTCCATGCTGTTTTTTCATAATTGACAAAATCGCAGCATCTAGTTCCTCTGATAGTCTAAGAGTTTGAGAGCTGGTTAATCCCTTAGTCATTGCCGAGTGTATCAGTTGTTTTCTTTTTTGTTCAATTACTATGGTATCTTCATTTTGAGGGATTATAATGAATGATTCTGCTTTTTTCACAATTTATCTCGTTCCTTCTGAAATTAAGTATTAAAAATTTCATCCTCCTAATTTATGTCACCTTTTTATGCACCTGGTTCGTGATGATTTCATAATTTCTATGGTGTACAACCGTTAAAGTACTAAGTGATTCGATTTTATCAGCATCTGCCTGGCTTATTTCTATAATTGCAGAGCGGTCTAATGCTTTAATGATTTCCCCCTTGACTTTTATGTTATTTCTTACAAATGAAACTTCTAATCCCACAAGAAATTCACCCATTTTCTTCATCTTCTTTCTTTTCATTTATTTTATTCGTTTATTTTTAGGTTTAAATCGTTCCAGGTTTAAGCATTCCTGTTTTTTGTTTAGACAAACCTCCTTTGTTTAAGCTAATTCCATCTTAACGATGCTAAATTAGAGCAAAATAACAGAAAGATTAGAAATTAATTAGAATTCTTTTGGGGATGATGGAAGAATTTATTGGTTAAAAAGAAAGTTAGTTGTTGGGGAATCGTGGGTTAATTCGTTTATTAATGAAGATGGCTTCTTAAAAACTCTAAAACCTAAATGGGCTGTGTCGGAAAATCAATTCCTCTACTAATTATTGTTGATTTTCCAATGAAAAATCCCGTCTCATTCCTTTAAGAGACGGGATCTTTTATTAGTAGTTTTACGCATGTCAGTAAAAAATACTTTTACCTTGTCAAATGGAATCAAATCCGTATTAATTTTATATCCAACATTTGTCACAGGTGTTTTGCCCATAGGCTTTTTGGATATCCTCAAAATGACATTAGAAACTTTTCTTTTACACAACTCACATTGTGCTGATGTCAATCACGAATCGATATTTAACATCTGAAGCTAATACGCGTTCATAGGCTTCGTCAATTTGATCAGCTGTAATCACTTCAATTTTAGGAACAATATTATGTTTTGCACAGAAATCCAACATTTCCTGTGTCTCACGTATGCCTCCAATCATTGAGCCTGCAAATGAACGGCGATGAGGAATAAGTGAGAACACATTTACTGCCAATGGCTCTGCAGGCGCTCCGACATTTACTAGCGTACCATCCAGCGTTAACAGTGAGAGGTATGCATTAATGTCGATTTGTGCACTTACCGTGTTAATGATCAGGTCAAACGTATTAGCAAGTTTATTAAATGTCTCAGGATCACTTGTCGCATAGTAGTTGTCTGCACCAAATTGCAAGCCATCTTCCTTTTTATTCAATGTTTGTGACAGGACGGTAACTTCTGCACCCATGGCGTGTGCAATCTTAACAGCCATATGTCCAAGACCGCCCATACCAACTACAGCTATTTTCTTACCTGGTCCAGCTCCCCAATGGTTTAATGGTGAATATGTCGTAATACCTGCACAAAGTAATGGTGCTGCAGCATCTAGCTCAATGTTTTCTGGGATTCTAACTACGAAATCCTCTGTTACAACAATGTGAGTAGAATAGCCGCCTTGAGTTGGCTCGCCATATTTGTCAACACCAGCATAGGTAGGGATATTACCTTTGAGACAGTATTGTTCTTCACCATTACGGCAGTTGTCGCATTCACCGCAGGAGTCAACCATACATCCTACCCCTACCCGGTCACCAACCTGGTATTTTGTGACTTCAGGTCCTACTTCCGTAACAATTCCCGCAATCTCATGTCCCGGTACGAGTGGATAGTTCACTGGCCCCCATTCGCCGTGTGCAGTATGGATATCAGAATGGCAAATGCCTGCAAATTTAATTTCAATTAGAACATCATGCAAATCAAGATCGCGTCGGTTAATTTCAGCTGCTCGAAACGATTTGTCTGGACCATCAACAGCTCTTGCTTTAGCAGTTATCATGAATAAATCCTCCTAAATTTATACTTTTCAAGAGAATAAGCTTGTATCAGATAAATGAATCATTCAGGTTACATTTCCCTTCATTCATTTCTTTCCTTGCTTTTTTTCTCTTGCAAAACAATGTTAATCCCTATAGTTAACTCTAGGTCAAGTGATATATTTATCTTTTTTTGAAAATCTCTCAGACCCTACAAGTTTCATAACATCTATCATCTCCCCTATTGCTACCTGCATTTTTTAATAGAAAGTAGATCGAGCCGATTTTCACTTTCCTTTATGATGACTTTGACATTCAGCGAATCCCGTGTTAGAATCCATCCATAAAAATAGAGTTAACTCGAAGTCTATATCAATTAGAAGGGGAGATAAAAGTTGAAGACATATTCGATCAGCGAGGTTGCAAAAGAATTGAATCTTACCGTATATACCTTGCGTTACTACGACAAAGAGGGACTTATGCCCTTTGTAGAACGGACAGCCAGCGGAACACGATTGTTTAAAGAATCTGATATCGGTGCTTTAAAAGTCATTGAATGTTTAAAAGCCACTGGGATGCCGATTAAGGAAATTAAACATTTCATTGATTGGTGTTCTGATGGAGATTCCACCTTGCAGCAAAGATATGACATGTTTTTGGAAAGAAAAGCTAGTGTAGAAGCACAGATGGAAGAACTAAAAAAAACAATGGAAATCATTGATCATAAATGTTCCTATTACAAGACTGCTTTGGATGCCGGAACGGAAGATATTCATAAAAAAGATAACATAAAGATTTCTATTACTATTTAACAGAAAACCACCTGTTATTCATATATGTTTATATGAATATAGGTGGTTATTTTTGTATTATTTATTCCCTCTTCCTTTAGGAACAAGACTTCTCTATAGATAATCAACAATTTAAGTTCAGATGTTGATTAATCAACTAATTGCGTTATTTTAACCATTGTATGCATCTCATTTCTATTTATAATAATAAACAGATGTTGATTAATCTATGATGTTTTTGAACGCTTTAAGTCTAAGTGAAATCTTGATTCGTCCAACAAAACAAGTTATCTAATGGATTTTGCGATTACCGAATAATGTTTCGTTCAACCAGAATGTTCCTATAATAGTTCCTAATTAAAAAATTGCCTTATAGCTTGCTAGAGGCAATTTTTTTTAGAATCAGTGTGATGCTAAGGGAAGCCGATGGGATTCCTCAATTCCATCGGCTTTTATCTATGAATGCAATAAAATCTTCAATTGGCATATACTTCAAAAAATATTAATCAATTATAAAAATAAGGATGTATAAAGTGAGACTTCCATCAGTGGGGGTTTTCTTCATCCCCCACTGATGGTTAGCGAAACTTATCACGCTTAGTATGCCACTTCCTTATGTCTCGCCTGACTTGGACGTCAATCGTTCGTCTTGATCTTTACGGGCAGTTATCTCCCACTTATCTTCCTTGTTCCTCTCGAATCTTGAAGTAGGAGTCTTACTGCCCGTTAAGTATAGGATAAAAATATATAAAAAAATAAGAGAACTAGTATTCAAATGTATATTTGTTTGATCAATGTTTAAACTGGAACTGCTTCAGTCTTTACTTGCTGCAAACTTGATTTTCCATCTTCAACAATGAAAGATGCTCGGGTTTCAATTGGGGCTCCCGGTCTTGATACATACCGAACTACTTGATAATCCGTTTGCCATGTTTGTTGTGTCAGTTTACAGCGTACGTAGCCGCGATAGTTATTAAAGAATTTAATATGCGGATTTTCTTTTAAGTATTGTGCTGTGTTGCTATTAACATCAGACCCGTCTCCATTGGAAGTAATCGATGTTCCAACAAACTCTACCGCTACATTTTCTGAATTTGGATCATGGAAGTCCACTTTGATTTCATTTGCCCAGTTGGTATGAACATCCCCAGTGAGGACAACGGTATTATTAATATCCTTTTCAGCTAAAAAGTCAACAATTCGTTGGCGTGCAGCAGGATATCCATCCCAGCTATCCATACTTACATATTCTTCGCCAGGATCAAAATCACCATCACGGTGGGCGAAAAAGACTTGTTGAGCAAGTACCTTCCATTTCGATTGTGATGCAGCTAGTCCCTCTAATAACCAACTCTCTTGTTGTTCACCTAGAAGAGTTCGAGTTGGATCCTCTGATTCAGGTGTTGGAACTTTCCAGCCGTCTCCATTTGCTTGATCATCCCTGTACTGGCGTGTGTCTAGTACATTGACTTCCAATAAATTTCCAAAGGATAGACGACGATATATTTGTATGTCGCTTCCATTTGGCACAGATGTACGACGAAGCGGCATATGTTCATAATAGGCTTGGTAAGCCAAAGCTCTCCGTTTCATGAAATCTTCTGTAGATTGCTTATCCGGATCTTGCGGAACTTCTCCAGCATAGTTATTATCCACTTCATGGTCATCAAATGTAACAATCCATGGGAAATTGGCATGTGCAGCTTGAAGGTCACTGTCTAACTTATATAAGGCATAACGATTACGATAGTCATCAATCGTATAGATTTCTTGGTAAACCTGATCGTTTGGTCGAATTTTTGAGCTATGCTTTCCTTCATAAATATAGTCTCCTAAATGGACAACAAAATCCAGGTCATCCTTAGCCATATGTTGATATGCTGTGTAAAAACCAACTGGCCAGTTTTGGCAAGAAGCAAATGCGAAGTTTAGCTTGTCTACCGGACTATTATAGGCAGGTGCTGTCTTCGTTCTGCCTACTGGGCTAAAATCAGATTGGGACTTAAAACGGTAATAATACCATGTAGCAGGTTCCAAGCCATCAACTTCAACATGGACAGAATGCCCCAGTTGAGGTTTTGAGAGTTCAGTTCCCCTTTTAACGACATTTATAAAATTGGAATCAAGTGAAACCTCCCATTGTACAGGAAATGGATGGTTCGGCATTCCCCCTCCATTCAATGGATCTGGAGCAAGTCTTGTCCACAAAACAACCCCATCTGGCAGCGGGTCACCTGAAGCAATTCCTAGTGTAAAAGGATAAGCGATATTGCTAGAATTATTGGATGTAGATTCCGCCGCTGCAATATTCATTTGCAATGAAGGAACAAGCGCTGCTCCTAGCGCAATACCCACTCCTTTACCTGTCTTTTTTAAGAAATTTCTACGGTCTAGCATTTCTGATTGAAGATCAATTTTTTTCATTTTTAACACTCCCTCCGTAATGTCTATTTTTATCTTAGGGAATGGTTATTAAGAAACTTTAGTATTGTCGTAAAATAACAGTAAACATCGAAAAAATAGCAGATTTGTCCTGTGTTTTTCAAAACATAGTTCAATAGAATCTAGATTTACTTTCCATCTATCAAAGTGACATGAGTCTTTTCTATTATTTCACGTCTCGCTGATATCTATCGATTATCCCTCAGAATGCCCGATTAATAAGAAGGAAGTTTTATATAATTGGATTTTTCAATGAACATTTCACTTGTTAAACTCATTTACAAATATTGATAAAATATGTAAAATGACCCATATGTAATTATTTCTTTTGTTTCAGTATCTTTAAATTATTAATATTTCATTAATGTATAGTTAATTTTTGTGATAAATCGTCAGAACGAGTCGAAACATAGATCTTTTACTTTAATATTGTAGGTGAAATCAAATTATGATTCATGGCCAGGTTTATTTGGGAAGCTTAAATTACATCTGTCAATACTAGTCCATAATTTCTCTGTTCCCCAAATATCTACAAACGCATCATATACTTTTTGATAAGAACGATTGTTACAGAAGTATTGATGATTATATAACTCTACCATCCCTGCTCCATAGCCCCACCATAGCTTCTAGGATATCGAAGCAAGATCGCTATTAGCTTTTGAACCTTGTTTCTCTTCAGTTTCCTCTTTTTCTCTTCCTGGTGTCATTAGATTAAACTTTTTGATCATAAAGCGGAAAATAAAGTAATATGCAAAAGCATATAACACACCTAACAAGACCGCAATCCACCAAGGCTAATGTTCCTTAAAATTTGTAAGAAACTTTTTTAAATAAGTATTTCTACTAAATCTTACTTTATTCCCAAATGAACTCGTTATTACTATTAATTAGGTGCTCAACATTCGGGATAACAAAATCTGCTAGGCTTTGCAGCTCTTGTTTAGAACCAACTCCTGAGAGTACACCTATTCCGTATCTTACCTTACTGTTTTGGGCTGTTTTTAAATCAACCACGGTATCTCCGACTACAGCAACTTCTTCTTTTTCTAAGCCAAATTGTTCACAAAACTTCTCCACTACTTGAGTACCAGGCTTCTTCTCGTAAAGATCAGCTGTTCCTAGAAATTGAATTTCGTTTTTGATTCCTAAATGGTGTAAACATAGAACAGTAGTTTCATAGTCATCAGCCGTGGCAATTCCTATTATAACTCCTTTTTGCTTAATTGCTGAAAAGAGAGATGATAAGTTACAAACAGGTTTTACATACTCAATCAATTGTTTCGTTTTTTTTAAGATATTCTCTGATACCCATTGGTGCAATAATGGTACTTGCTTTGGTAGAACTGCTTGAAAAGCATTGGCAATATCCAAGGTAGTACCACTTGCTAAATGACCTTTCTCGTCAACTTCTCCATTTCTTAACCCAATTGAAAGACATAACTGTTTTTGAAGATCTCTATTACCTGTCTTTCCTATCATCTTCAGTAAATCATCGATGATCTCTTCCACCACTTTAATCCATATAGTCCCAAATTGTAATAAAGTACCATCTTTATCAAATAGAATACCCTTTATCATCAAAACCTCTCCTCCATTTACATTAGCTTTCTCGAAATATGAGAGTTCATCAGTATTAGACAATTGTGATTGAACATTACAAATAAAATAAAGTGAGACTTCCATCAGTGGGGGTTTTCTTCATCCCCCACTGATGGTTAGCGAAACTTATCACGCACAATACGCCACATCCTTCGCCTGACTCGGACGTCAATCGCTCGTCGGATCTTGACGGGCAGTTATCTCCCACTTATCTTCTTTGTTTCTCTCAAATCTTGAAGTGGGAGTCTTACTACCCGTTAAGAATGGGATAAAGTTTTATTTACTGTAATGCTGAAGAAAGGCTCTTGAGTTTAATAACAAATGAAATCAAATCCACAAATCAAAAATAGTCTACTCTTTTCATCACTTATTACACAATAATAGGTAGGTAAATATTAGATATAAATGTAATAATTCTACTTTCCTCTCAACGTAATAGTAGTCCTATTACTTATTTACAATCTCAATACCTTCTTTTGTATACTTTTGATGGACCTTATTTGATAACTTCGAATCGGTAATAATCCGGTCGATACGATCAAAATGACAAACCTTTAAAAGAGAAGCAACATCAAATTTGCTGCTATCCGCTAAAACGATACAGTTTCTAGAGCTCTCTAGTATCTTCATTTTCACTTGATATTCTCCCAGCCCATAATCTGTTAATCCTTCAGTTAATGATATTCCACTTATACTCATATAGAAGGTATCAATACTAAAACCTTTAAAGAAATCTTCTGTCAAATGCCCAACCATGCATAATTCTTCATTTCTCAGAACACCTCCCGGTAAGATAATGGTGTAATAAGGCATTTCAGCAAGTTCATTAGCAATCACTAAAGAATTGGTTAATATCGTTAGACGTTGAAATTTTTTCTTTAAAGCTTTAGCAAACTCCGTATTTGTTGTACTAACGTCTAATGCAATCGATTGACCTTCCGTTACATAACGTGTTGCAATTTCAGCAAGTTCCCTTTTCTCATCTATGTTCTTTGTTTCTCGCAAAGTAAAGTTCATTTCTGTGCTGTTTATATCATCTAATACAGCTCCACCGCGTACTCTTCTCAAATAACCTTCCTTTTCTAAATACTCTAAATCCCTTCTTACAGTTTCAGTAGAAACCCCAAACATCTTTGTCACTGTAGAAACTTTTAATGATTTATTTTTACGTAATAGCTCCATAACTTTTTCGTGACGATCATACATTAACAAAGATTTCACCAACTTTTTCATATGTATATATGCTATTAATAACACATTTTTGCACAAATTTACATTTTATATATACTAATTATTAACTCCTAGGTCAACAGTATTCTGTTTACGACGATAAACGACCTTGGAAAGTAAGACACTACATTCATAAAGAAAGAGTAATGGGATAATAACAAGAATATCAGATAGAAAATCCGATGGAGTAATTAGCACCGACGTTAAAATCAAGACAAAATATGCATATTTTCTAACTTTTTGTAAGCGATATGGATTTAAAATCCCAATGCTTGTCAAGAACATAATAACTACTGGAAGTTCAAATAGTATCCCGAATGGAAGAGTCATATTCACCAAAAAACGAAAATATTTCTCCACCGTAAAGAAGTTCATAAACAGATCATCTGACAGTGAAAGAAGGAAGTTAAAGACAATTGGGAAAATGAGAAAATACCCGAAACATATCCCTAAAATAAACAATATAAAGTGAGACTTCCATCAGTGGGGGTTTCTTCATCCCCCACTGATGGTTAGCGAAACTTATCACGCACAATACGCCACATCCTTCGCCTGACTCGGACGTCAATCGCTCGTCGGATCTTTACGGGCAGTTATCTCCCACTATTCTTCTTTGTTTCTCTCAAATCTTGAAGTGGGAGTCTTACTGCCCGTTAAGAATGGGATAAATAATGCAGGAATGTAAGCTAAAGTTACTTACCTCTCGTTTTCATGTAAAGCTGGCCGGACATATAGCCATAATTGATAAGCTGCGATTGGCATCGTTCCAGTAAGTGCAACAACACTAGACAACATTAAATATACCCATAATTTATCACTAGGACCTAAAACAGCTAACTTAATTGGGAAGTCTTGATTGATCCAATCAAAGATATTTTTAACATAAAGAAACGATGAAGAAACCAAAGGTAATAATTAGTCGTTTTCGCAATTCATCTAAATGACCAATAAGATTCATTTCATTCGTTCCTATTAGAAATACCTCTTTAAAAAAAGAAGATGCAAGTTACATGAGAAACTCACATCCTACTAGATTTATCTTATTTCATTGCTTTTTCGTTCTTAATTGTTGATTGATCTTGATCTGGCTCATCATCTGAGACCAGTTCTCGTGTTGATTTTTTAAATTCCTTTAATGTTGAACCGACTGCACGACCTAGTTCTGGCAATTTTGATGGTCCAAAAATGATTAATGCAATGACAAGAACGAGTATTAAACCTGGAATCCCTATATTCTGTAACATAAAGTTGACCTCCCTTAGTTCAAATGTAAACTTTTAATCTATTAACCTAAATAAACCCTTGTCAGAATATTTTTTAGAAATAGCGAAAAATTATCGCTTCTATACCTAACTGCCAACAGTGAATGTTTTTGAAGCTACAGCGTCATATCCGCTTCCATAAAAATAGACAAATTTATAAGTCGAACCTTCCTTGTATCTTGAAGAACTGCTTCCATTAAAAGTAAATGAAAGGGTTCCATTTGTCGTTTGGGTATACATCCACCAAATGGCAGCGATATCTCCCGGTTTTTCATTTACTTCATATAAGCCAATCCAGTCACTTTTCGGAATTCTTGCATTTTCTACCGTAACTTCTACTGAATCTTCTACTCCTTTCAATATATCCTTAGATAACGTAATCATTACATCTTTTACTTCACCGTCAAGCGTTTTCCCTAATACTTTTAAAGAATTATGGCTTACATTTTCGTATGCATCAAGAGCATATACTTCAATCTGATAGGTTGTATTAGGCATTAATTCACCAACTGATAATGTTAAAGGATTAGGCACAGGATCTTTATAAAATTCTGAGAATGCTAGAAACTTGTTGACTACTTCCCCTGTATCTGCATTTCTCGCTACAACTCGATAGTCATGTACAAGAAGATTATCTTTAGCTTGAGTCAACATAATTGCTAAGCTTGTAACAGCTGTCTTTTCATGATCGATAGAGATCATTGCATCTTTCGTAAAGAAAGGAGCCTTATTGTCTCGATCCTCTGTATATTTAAATTTATTCTTCTCAGCAGGATAACTAATTTCAAATGGCTCCCCAGTCCAATCATCGTTATGAATATCACGACGTTTGATTAATACTTTGTTGTTATGAACCTCTACAACTAAAGCTTGATTGAGAATATCGGCTCCTTCTGGCACCTCTCCTTGAACTCTTCCACTATCAAGCCACAAGTAGGCACCTGTAGAGGTTCCAATAGAGGTGAAGTCTTTTTGATGAATGATCCTTGGGTCATCTAGCGGATAATGTGTATGACCAGAAAATGAAATTACTTGCGGATATGGTTTTAACGTATCGTAAAATAGATCTCTATTTTCAGTGAAGCCCCATTCGCTTCCGTAAATGGTCTCTTTAATAGGCTGATGATGGAAGACAAAAATTGGTTTATTCGGATCATCAGCTTTAGCGAGCTTTAACTGTTCTCCTAACCATTCAATTTGCTTCACTGAAAAGGTTCCCTCTGTTCTACCATCTTCCGTGCCAAGAACAATAAAATGATAACCTTTGATTACCTTATGATAGTAATGAGAGTCCATCCCAGTTTTCTCGTAGAACCGTTTATAAGAATCATTTACTGATAATCCATTCCAATAGTCATGGTTTCCTATAGCAAACATAGAAACAGCTTTTGATTGTTTTCGCTTATTATAAGCAGACATAAACTTATCATATTCTGATTCATATCCATAATCCGTTAAATCTCCAACAACCACAAATGCATCTTGGCTAGGAACTACTTTATTTAACTGTTCTAAAGTTGTTATAAACTTATTCAAGGTATTATCATTACTATGATGAATATGAACATCACTTATAACGGGAAAAACTAAATCTGGTTTTCTACCATTTGAATGAATGACAGAAGAGCTAGATACCGCCCCCACGGGTATACTATTTAACGAACCTATTAGTGTTAATCCCAAAGCAGCTCCCGCGACTTTCGAGCTCCTCTGTAAAAAAGTACGACGATCCATTTCATTTTTAAAAATATCAGTAGATAACAAGTTTTCCGTTTCATTTTGTGATTGCTTGTCCTTCATTGTACTTTATCCCTCTTTCTTATGTATTTTAGTTACAGTGTCACACCTGTTCTCCCAAGCTAAAAATTCCATTTTTTGTTACCACCATGAAGAATAAAATTCAGCCTTACAAATGGATCTAAAATAACCAAACCTAAATTGAATTTCTCACTTTGATATTCACATAAATTCAATTTAACCAAATCACACAATATCACACATTTTTACACAAATAAGCTCCTTTCCACATAAATAATACATAATATTTGTTAATCTCACGTTAATTCCGTGTAAATTTTTGTGTAATCCAACAAACTCCACACAAATTAACACATTTAAGCAAATCTAATTTTGATAAGCGAAAAACTTTGCAAATGATCATTCAACAAGCTATTCCGCTTTTTCCATTTATAAAGAAATAAAACAACACTGCTTTTCTATATCTTCCGCTAACCTGCCCCGGATCGCTTAACCAAAATTAATTCAAATTATGTTCATTCCCTCAAACTCTTATTCTGTTATTTGGCCCTTTACAAATAGAAAGAGCACAATTCTTGAATAAACTACTACATAATTTATTTGAAATGCGACATAATCATCAACAATATATACCACCTTAAAAATTTGTTATAAAATGGAATATATTTACTGTAGGAGGTTATTTTATGGGAAGATCCATTTCAATAACTATGTTAATTTTTTTTGGTAGTTTGATATTGTTTTACCTACTTGTTTGGTTATTTGATGATCAATCAGGTGCACTTTCAGTTGGGATTGTTCTGCTTTTGCTATTGTCCATAATAATTACTTTATTAATTAGGATTCTGGAATCACTGAAGAAAAATTAACTTTAAAAGCTCCTTTGTGTCAAATATGAAATAAGACGTCGGCAATGAAGTAGTTTCTTTGGATAAACTTCTCTTTTCTTCATCATTAGATTTCAAGTTTTTTGTATCAGGGTGCAATAATATCTTATCTGTAAAGGTCCAATAGTGATAAAATCGAACAAATAGAGCTATGAAACCTCTTATATAAAATATGAAATTGATTGGCTAATAACAGGTATCGTAAAAAAGTCATTAGAATAAAGGGGAAAGATATGAATGGCAGAATTAATGGATTGGAAAAATAGTGCTCGCGGTCATAAATTTATAGCTTCTTTTAGCGGAGGAAAGGATAGTGTCTTAGCTCTATATAAAGCAGTGAAGGTTGGAGAAGCGGTTGGACTGATCGTCATGCTGGAGGAAGAAGGAAAACGTTCCAGATCCCATGGAATGCCTCCGGAACTCATACATGCCCAAGGTAAATCTATAGGTTTGCCAATATATACTGCAGCTGCAAGTTGGACAGATTATGAAAAAGTATTTATGCGCCTCTTAGAAAATGCTAAAAATTTAGGAGCAGAAGTGTTAGTAACTGGAGACTTAGATATGCCTGCTCATGGCTGTTGGCATGAAAAGGTTACGAAGAACGCTGGATTAAAGCTTGGGATGCCTTTATGGGAAATGAACCATCGTGAAGCTGTCGAAGAGTTCATAAATCTTGGATTTGTAACGATTATTGTAACTGTTAATTTATCATTAGGAATGCAAGAGGACGATTTAGGGCGAACGTTAACCCATGAATACGTGAGGGAGCTTGAAGCTCGTGGTATTGACCCCTGCGGAGAAGGTGGAGAATTCCATACCACAGTAATAGATGGGCCCATTTTTAAATATCCTATTCCAGTTCGTAAAGGTGAGATTACTAAGGACGGAGAATATGCTTTTTTGCCTTTGGAGCTAGATCAGATGTCGGATATAGATACCTTATAAAGTATAAAATAACATAAAAAAGAGACAGTTTTCACCCAGGATTACATGGTCTCGCCTCTGAATTTTCAGGATATGTCTGTTTGGGGTTTTCAGCCTATTTGATCAAACTACTTTTGAAACTAAGCTTTACCTCTATTTTTGACATCAACATCCGCCATCTAAAAAACACCCCTTCGGCTAATCAAACCAGAGGGGTATTTTGATTAAAATCTACACTGATAGATTAATAATTCTTTTTTTGTTATGTTCCCGCATATGTGGTGTCAGTTCTTAGCAACCTTCTTAATTTCCAATCCATCTTCTTGAGAAACGGACCGTTTTATAAAGAATGACACAATCCAAGCGATAGCTACTAGTCCGAATGCAAGCAAGAACGCGCTTTTCATTCCAGCAATCATCGCTAGAACTTGTATTGTAGCCTCATCTTCCTTAAGCAACGTATTTTCCATAAAACTAGCAGAACGATTGGTCATGATTGATACAAGCAATGCTGTCCCAACAGCGCCAGCTACCTGCTGAAGCGTACTGATAATAGCCGTACCGTGTGGATATAACGGAGGTGGCAGTTCGTTCAAAGCATTTGTCATGATCGGCATCATAACCATTGAAATCCCCAACATTAATAGTGTATTGAAAATCATAATCGTGCTGTATTGAGTTGACATTGTGATATAGGCAAATTGCCAAAGCGTATTCGCGATCAGCCCCAATCCGATAAGCGCCAGCCACTTGGCCCCAAATTTATCAAATAATCTGCCTGTAATTGGTGACATGATTCCCATGACAATACCGCCTGGCAACATGATCAAACCTGCCTCCAACGGACTGTAACCTAACGCATTCTGGAGAAAAATTGGCAACAACATCATCGCAGAAAACATCGCCATCATGACAATCATCATAATCAGCGTCGACATTCTAAAAATGTTGTATTTAAATGTTCTTAAATCTAGCAAAGGTTGTGAAATTTTCAATTGCCTCCAAGTAAACAGGACTAAAGAAACAACGCCAATGGCAATTGGAATTAGAACTTCATTGCTCGACCAACCCTCATTTCCTTCACCAGAACTGCTGAATCCGTACACAATCCCCCCGAAACCTAAGGTTGAAAGTAGAAGTGATATCGGATCAATCTTCGGATTAGTTGTCTCCGTCACGTTTTTAAGCTTGACATATGCAAATATAATAACAATCAGTGCGATCGGCAGAACGCCGTAAAAGAGAACCCGCCAACTAAAATGCTCAACAATGATCCCTGATAGAGTGGGTCCAATTGCGGGAGCAAAAGTAATGACAATTCCAATTGTCCCCATTGCCGAGCCCCTTTTTTCAATAGGAACGATGGAGAATACCACGTTGGTTAGTAAAGGAAAGAGCAGCCCGGTACCCGCCGCTTGAAGCAGTCTTCCGATTAAAAGCACTTCGATTCCCGGTGCGATAGCTGCTACAAATGTCCCCACCGTAAACAAGCCCATAGCTCCAAGGAACAAGCTTCTTGTCGTGAACCGCTGAATTAAATAAGCAGTAACCGGTATAAGTACACCTATAACAAGGAGATATCCAGTAGTCAACCATTGCGCGGTACTCGGCGCGATTTCGAAGTCATCCATAATTTTTGACAATGCTACGTTAAGCAGCGTTTCATTCAAAATGGCTACAAACACACCTAGAATCATAATCATGACCAACAAAAAGTTACCTCTGCTTCCGAATGTCCCTACGTTTTGAGTCGTTTCGTTTTGATTTTTCAAATTCTTACTCCTTTCGATTTGCGATGTGACTGTTTAAAGTATTGTTAACTTAGGAAAGTCAAACGATATGACCGAGCGTTCAGAACATTTGGTGTGACTCTACATTTCTTTCTCATATTACTTTGTAAGTTGTTTATGATTACCATAATTACATCGTCTGCTCAAGAAAAATTTTCGTCATTATTCTTTTAAGTTATCATCAAACAGAACAAACATTCGCATTAATATTATCACATTAATAAGATTCTGCCAATCAATAATATTACATGTGAGTTATGATTTAATAGATATATTGTTTACTAAATGAATCTGGTTCAATACACCATTTTTTTCGGACAATACCGATGTGGTCAAATTGATGGACAGCTAATCGTTCAATAGGGGATCTCATGCGAGTATCTATTCAAGCTTGTATTAATAAAATAATAAGAATTGCATGATTTTCCCATAGAAAGCACAAAACAATATTAAAGAATTCTTACTGTCATCTTTTATATTTGAAATGACAGATACTTGTGATCGTTTTCGTTCGTCGAAATTCTGCATTTAGCATCTGAATGAGATTATACGAACCAAGATAGCAGCTGCTGTTTCGCATTTACGTTTGAAAGACCAAATTCATTGTTAAAACAAAACTCAACAATTTTTTTCACATCTATCGTTTTTTGATTATGTTCTTGATTCTCAATGTCTGGATTGTTCTCTATATAAGGAATAATAGCTTTTTGTTGTTGTTTTTCTTTTTTATTTTCTTTTTGTCCACGTATCGTCAAATTCTTCACATTCCGTATCTAGATATGTATCACTTTCACCTTCCTTACCCAAAGACAATTCCGGGCTCACAAAAAGAGTCATATAGACTACGAATTTCCAGTTTATGAATGGAATCCAAAACATATGTATAAGATAGGTATCCTCGACATCTTTTAATTCGGAAAAAATGCAATCCATAACCGGTTTCCCGCCCTTATGCAGGTTATCTCTCCCCTAGTTTTTAATAGTGAGTTCTCTTGTTTCAGGATTGTAACAAATCAACTTGTGATGCCTGGTGAATCGTTCCATTAACGAATGAACACTCTCAATCGAATAACCCAAATCAAACGCCATTTGTTTTATACGTAGGTTTTTTACCTTTTAAAATATCTTCCATCTGCTCATTAGTCCAATTCCTTGTTGAAGGTTCCAGTTTTATATCCTTTTCTTTTCTTGCTTCCAAAAATCGTTAACTCCTGCTGCTCTTCTTTTTGAAAATCTTTTATCCTAAAGATATCTTTTATATTCTTCTTTTGTTATTGTACGGTTTTCAATCTTTTCTTTTAATTTTCTTTGTTGGGTCCTATTCAATGATTTGAATGGTGCAAGCTTAGGTGTTAAGTCAAGTTCTGCTTTCAAGCCTTTGTTTTTGTAGCCAACTCATGCGCTTTATTAATAGTCTTCTCACGAATTAGTTTACCATTTTTCACAAACTGCGGTGCAAATGGAGCTGCGATTAGAGCTGGACCAATGATGCTTTGTAAGAGACTGGCTTGTCTCTTCTCATCTGTTAACTTATTGCCAAACATATCCTTACCAGTGTTATACTCGCTAAAGCCGTTGGCAGATACAAGTCCATAAATGCCCATTTCTGCTTTTTCGTGAAACAATGTGACGGTTCCAGCGTTTGCAAAAATAAAAGAACCGTCCCTTTGTTTCCTGGTCAGAACGAATAAAAACCCTCTCTATTTTCCAAAAAGAAAGTAAGAGGGTTTTTAACGTTCTACAAACTCACTCCGATGTCGTCAGGGACGCCTGAACTTCCGGGTTAATTTCCGCTAGAGGATAGTTAATTTGTTCATCGAATTCTACCCAGTCAAGATTTGCCATCATGAGCAGGAAGCGTTTACCGCTGGCCGGGTCGCTGATGATGAGGTGGTCACGGCCAGCCGTTTCTACGCGTCCGCGGTAAACCATCGCATTCCATTTGTCGTTACCTTGGTAAGTAAAGTAGAATGTCCCGATCTTACCTTTGTTGAAGCGCAGGATATTTTCAATAAATGATTCTTCCATCGTGCCTGGCGGAAGTTGCTGCCCAGCAGTTCCCAGCGGGACCACTGGGGCGGCAAATGACTGTCCAGAATGCATAGGCATAGTTGCCGGGAAGCCGCCATTTTGTTGTTGTGGGGCACCAGCCCGCATCATAGAAGATGGGTAAAAACCAGGATAATAATTGATTGGATAATAACTAGAATCTCCATAAGTCATGTGAAGATCAGCTCCTTTTTAATTTATCTGTAAAACTCTGTGCAGTAGCCCGGTACAGCCACATAGAAGCAATGATTCTTGTGCGCAAAATCGAACTGCGTCATCGGGGATCTTGGCATCGTGGGGGAACAAGGAGCTCGGAATTTTTTCCCCGGACTGGGGTTAAAAAACCACAAATTCATTCTCGCTCGAGGTTCCCTGTGACCATGCAACAAATTCCTAGCCCTCTGGAGGTCAGCTTCATTGGGACGTTGTGTATATAATGTTCCATTTAAAACGGGCTCGAAGTGAGGAATCCCAGTTTCAGGAACGGTTTGATAGATCGCATGTCTGATATTGCGCAACCCTCTGAAGTCAGGAGCACAGTCAGCCTCGACACGATTGGCCACAACCGATCCCACCATGCTCATCCCTTGCGCCCCTTCACCGACCGCTTCCGCCAGCATGAGCCTCGCTAACTCCTCCACATCACGTGAAGTATGTTTTATTCGTCTACTCATTTTCTCACCCCTTTTGCCTATACTCTTAACTTATTGTCTAAAGTTGGTTTTGGTAACTTGCCTATCAGCCCAAACTACGGAAATGCATCCACAACGAAAAAATAAGTTTTATTTGAATACTTAATGAATCAATGTAAATAAGTATTTATATCTAAAAATTATGGCTTTTAGACAACACAAATATTTTTATGAAATTGTAATGTCACTATAGGATTTATTTTCGCACCTTTTTTAAGTGCTATTTTGCACATATAACGTTAAAACCCAGCTACCTTCACATGAGAAGATTAACTGGGTTTTAACGTTATTTGCATCCAATTATTTATAGATCTATTCGAATCCAACTAGTAAAAAATAGACTATTCATTCTTCAGCAATCGCGCACTTTAATAAAATAACAAAAATAGAAACACAGATGCAAATAAGCTTATTATTTTCAACTAACGCCACCCGTTACTTGAATAAGACCTGACCTAGTGAAGCCTTTTAAGGTTTTTTGTTCATCCCATATGTACATATATCTATTACGAAATTGAAAATGAACATCTCAGATTTAAGATTGTATTTTACGTATTACTTCCCTCAGTAATCAGTATTCCTCAACTAACCTGACCGTTAGAATTCCTGTAGATTATTAATTATCAACTTTGAAAAAAACAGGGCCCCTCAGTAAGATTTGAGTATAGACACCACTCTAACTCAAAACCTTAAGGAGGAAGCCCTTATATGAAGTTTAAAATGCAAGACAAACAAAATCAACTAATTGAGAGAATTTCTGATAAACACCTTGTTGTTGGTGTTGATATTGCCCAAGAATTACACGTAGCTAGAGCTGTGAATTTCCGTGGAATAGTAGTCGGAGACCCTCTTACATTTGAAAATAATGAAGATGGTTTTGCAAGATTACTACAATGGATTAACCAATTAATAACCAAAAAAGGATTTGATTCTACAATAGTTGGTATGGTACCTACAGGACATTATTGGATTAACCTATCAAAATGGCTATTTGCTCAAGATATTGAAGCTGTAACTGTTAACCCCCATCTAGTGAAAAAAAACAAGGAAAACAGGGATAATACCCAATCCAAAAGTGATAAAAAAGATGCTCTTGTTATTGCTGATATGGTCAAAAATGGTTACTATTCCTTTATTCGTCCTACTTCAAAAGCCTTTGAAAAACTCAGAGTGCTAATGTCCAACCGGGATATGACGGTTAAAAGACTAGTCAGTACTATCAATCAAATTAACCGATGGGTAGATATTGTATTCCCTGAACTTCGACAGGTATTCAAAGATATTAAAGGGAAAGGTGCAATCGCCACTCTTCGCTTATTCCCTACACCAAATGAACTTCGTTCAATGAAGGCACCAGATATCGTTAAAGGTTGGAAAACTCAAATGAAGAGACAACCTGGGTTAAAAAAAGCACATCAATTAATTGAATTAGCTAAGCATTCAGTGGGAACGCGACAAGCACTTGATGCTTATAAACTACACCTTGAACAATTAATTGAAGAGTTTGATCTAGCAACAGCTCAACTTGAACGAGTTGAAAAGGAAGTCACTGACGTTCTTAAACGAATTCCTTACGCAAGAAAGTTACTTGCCATTAAGGGGATTAGCGAAATTGCACTTGCAGGTATTTTAGGAGAAGCAGGAGATTTAAGTGGATTTGCACACGGTAATTCCTTATTGCGTCATGCAGGATTACATCTGGCAGAGGCTAGTTCAGGTAAATGGAAAGGTCAAATTGTCCTCTCAAAACGTGGGAGATCTCGTTTACGTCGATTTTTGTACTTAGCAACTATGAGTCTAGTCATGAACAACCCTGATTTTAAAGAGCTGCACGCTAACAATGTTAAAGTGAAAAAAATGAAGAAAATGAAATCGATTATGAAATTAGTTCATAAACTCGCAAGAGTTTTAGTTGGAATGGCCCAAAAAAATGAATCTTATCGTCCCCACAAAGTACAACCAATAGCTCAAATGGCTGCATAACTTAAACCAGAATACATTATTTAATGTACTAATATATAAACTAATAGCTTTAAGATTAATATTTTCGAATATTGGCTTATTCGTAGGATCTCAAAGAAAGTACGAAGTACCGGATTTATTGTGCAAAAGGGCTCTGACCCGTTCCGTTAGAAAGACCGGCCTCTACCACTTGGATAGGTGTGACGAAGGAATGAGAGGGCAATTGACCCGTTGAGACATGGGAGCGAAAACCTCCAAGGGGAGCGTGGAGAATGCGTACATTATATGGAAATTATTGGAGTTATTACTACCTCCTTTATTTAAGTACGCCTTCATGTAGCCAAAATGGTCAAAACTCATTCAATTAATCCCCTACTATTCTTTCAAGTGATTTGAAATCCTGCGAATAAGTGAGTATTCGAGAGATAATCGTATCTAACTGAGGGAGCACAATAAGAAAATGCGAAACCTCCTTATTGAAGTATCGCACCATTTAGTTAAAATATATAATCACGTGAATTTTTTATGAACTCCTATAATTTTTTCAACTAACAATTTTATTGAAATTCCAATTAAAATATAGATTGGAAAGGAGTATATATGTTTCCATTTTAGTTCTTTATAGAAATTTATCCATTCGCTTAAGGGTTCTAAAATAAAAGAAAAAAAAGCCGACAATATAATAGCAGCAACTAAAAACGCCTTCCATTTAGAGAAATATTGAAAGATTAACATATAAAAGAATGGAAATAATGAAAAATTAATTGGGAGTAATGGTGTACATAAGGCTAATAAAGTATTGGGATAATACCACATTGAATAATTCCATCCAAGAACATCTAGAGATGATGTAATTATTATCACAAATAAACCGAATAGTAATATTTCTAAAATTCTCTTTTTATCCAAAATTTTCCACCATAAAATCCAAGGAACTATTGATAAAACTAATAAAGTCCACCATTCTCCTGTAAAAACAAAATTATTTTGCCAGTCTTCAATCATCATTTGATTTAACTCAAGACTGTGTTGTAGCAATTCAAGCTGTTTTTGACCTTCTTTCAAAAAATCACCTTCAATCTGCTGCTATCTGCATACATATTCTCCTACAAACAGCTTGTCTATACCTGTCAAAGTTAGGTCTTCAACTAAACTGCACCGTTAACTTAAGTACATTACTTCACAATTAAATCCAATCCCTAACTCTTTGGAAATTGATCTAATACCCATATCTTCCTTTTAGTATAAATTAATCGCTTTTAGCTTAATTTCTTTTGTATAGGTTGTTCTAATATTTCCCATAAAAAATCCCCTTCATAGAAGACAGTACAATCCTTTCTTTTAACTGTCCACTATAAGGGGATAATAACAAAATGAAGATCCTTTTAACTACTACTTTAAATTAGAAACTAAAATAAACCTAATAATAATTCATTCTTTCCAAATTGGTATGCCGTTCTCCTCTTGGAGTATAATTTTATTCCTAATCTCTTCGGTTTGTTACTGTGACGTAACCTTGGTATTTCAAAAGGAGAGCAATCATCACTTTTATGATTGACTCTCCTTTTCTTTTATTATATAAACTTTGGTCATGTTCAGGCACCATAACAATAATAATAGTAATAATAATAATAATAATCAAAAAGAGCCAACTCTTAATAAGTTTAATGTTAGCCCTATTCATCCTAATTTATTGTTGATGATTATTTTGATATTCCATAACAGTGGCTTGTGCCTGATGATATTTTTCTTGTGCTAGTTGAACATCTTTTTGTTCCTGTTCAACTTGTTGTTGTGCTTGTTTTACTAGTTGTTGTGCTTGTTGTAACTGTTGGTTTTCCGTTTGTACCAGTTGCTGTGCTTTTAGTAATTGTTGATTTTCTACTTGTAACTGTTGGTACGCCTTTTGAACATCCTGTTGTAATTTTTGCAATTGTTGCTGTTCCTGAGGATTAGAAGTTTGAATACTTTGTAATTGCTGTTGTACTTGTTGAACAACTTGTTGTGCTTCTTGCATTTGCTGGTGGCCTACTGCTTGTTCTACTGCTCGTTGTGCTTGTAGCACAGACTGGGAAACTTGTGGTAATAGCAACTGTTGATTTGGTTGTGACATAAAACAAAAGCCTCCAATAATTATTGTTTGAACTTAAAATGCTCTATAATTATTGTGCTCATAAAAGATTTTTCTATGCTATAACTCAATTGAATTAGGGTAAACTTTGGGTAAGCAACAATCTACTTAATAACTTGGCACTCTCTAATCCATCGATTAAACAAACAACATATCTATAAAAATTTTTTTGAAATAGTCGTCCTACTCCATAGCCTAGTAATGCAAAGATAAGATAGACAAAGATGTAACCAAGACCACTGCTATTTGCACAAATTAAGATTGTAAATTCAAAGCTCAATGTTATTGAAGTGTTTCATCTTCAAGAACCTAATAAGAAAAGTTAATAAATTATTAAAACCTAAGTGTCAACCTAATTTTGCTTCTGAAATTTGGCAAGATGAAAATAGAATTGAGATACCTAAGAACACTATAGCAGCAACTAATGGTAATTATTTTTTTATCCTCCATTTTTAACTCCCTTATTAAACTTTGTTATAAAAGCATATTACCTAGAAAATCATTTTTCAACCATTAGCAACTTTACTTGTAAAAATACTAGTAGTTAGTCCGACTGTAAGTATCGTTATTATAGAAAGTTGAAGAGTGTCAGATGATAATATGAGACCTCCAGAAAGAATTACAAGCGCATCTATTATAAAAATTAAAATCCCTACATTAACACCTGTTCTATCGGAAAGAAATTGGGCCAAAAGGTCTGTTCCACCTGTACTTGTCCTAAAGCGCAACATAATGCCTATACCTAGCCCAACTAAGATCCCCCCCATAATCGAACTGTATATAGCTTCAATATGGAGAAGAGTATCGTTGGGTTTTAAAATATCTATAAAAAAGGAGGAAATAACCATACCATGTAAACTATTGTAAAAATAATCTCTATAATAAAACCATGCAATTAGAAATATTGGGATACTTAAAAATATAATCATAAGTCCTGCTTTAAATCCCCATACATAGTAACATATTAATCCTATGCCAATAATACCCCCATCTAATATCTCGTAGGGTACTAAAAAAAGATTTATTCCTAAAGATAATAAGATGCTACCTAAAACTATAATCATACTTTTCTTTAGGAAATACATAGAACCCCCCCAAAAATTGTACATATATAAATCATATGTAATATTGGAGCCGAACATGTGGACAAGGTTATTAAAAAGTCTTGAATTTAATGAGGTATTAATAGAATATGGTGGAAATATTTTCAAAGTTAATAAAAGTGATGATCATCATATTCAATATTTAGAAGTTAAAAAACTACACAATAAAATAAACTTAACAGTATAAATAAAGAGCTTGGAGGAATTTCTTTCCAAGCTTTTTGTAATTGGTTATTTAACTGGTTTTTCACTTATGCCAGATATTCACTTACTCGGAAGGTCATACGTATTTCACATTGAATAACACATATATGAGTTTAAGTAAAATGAGGGTGAACAATCTATGAAGGTAAATCAAAAAGCATCCATACGAAGTATTTTAAAAGTATTGGGCTAAGAAGGAGTAAAAACAGAAGATGTGGCTAAAAATGACTCTTTTAGGAAATAAGCAAAAGAGCCAATCTCTTTTATGTTTTAAGAAATTGGCTTTTTTGCTTTTTTTAGTATAAATATCAATTAATAATACTTTACAATTCGTTAGTTAGTCATCTGAATTACTCGTCTTTTCTATTTTCATCACCTATATCTTCTGGATCTTCGATTGGATCTTCTGGATCTTGATCTGCATCTTTTTCATCGTCTTTAAACATGTTATCATCTTCATCAACGCCAGGAATGTTTTCTTCACCTTCGATTATATCATCGGCGTTGTTGTCATTATTATTTGCTCCGTTTTCATCACCACCATTGTTATCATCTGGCGGTGCCGGATCTGGATCTACATTACATCCTACTAACATCATCACAGATAAAAATATACTCGTTAGCATGAGAAGCCATTTTTTATTCATGGTCATTCCCCTTCCTTAATTTATGTATGACCTTTTAGGTCTTTAATTATCGTTCCCCATATGGATGAAATTATGAGTAATTTGTGCAAATGAAATAAAAATCTAATAGAAGTCTTTTCAAATGGAGCCTTACATAAAGAATAAATAAAGATACCTCCCAATTAATATCAGAAGGTATCTCAAAAAGGAAAAAATCATGAACTTTTGGTTTCTCATGCGTTAATTAGTATGTTCATTACTTATTGAAGATATACTAATTGTTTATAATTTAATAGCTGACTAATACTTCAAAATCTAACATCTATATGAACCTAAATATCCATTTTTGATTGGAAGTCTTCTTCCATTAAACTGCCCTATAGTTAACAGTCTTAATTAATAAGAGATTTAAGTTTGACGATAAGTTATGACACTTAATCATTACTTTATAAGTTTATAGAAATTTATTGTTAGTCCTCACTATTTAGATATGTTCAAGTGATACTCCGATTATTGGATTCTCACAATATTATAAAATGCCAAATAGGGTATTCTATCGGGATGTTAACTAAACAGATGTTTTAGTAATCGACATATGGATGTTTCTTTAACAGGAAATCGTATAGAATTGTTGAATTTAATAAATGAAAAGACAACATGAAAGTAATAAACATTTTTAACTGTTAAAATTATTTTTTATGGAGGTTATGTTCATGAGTAAAAAAGTACTGATTGTTACTGGGGATGCTGTAGAGGCGCTTGAAATTTTTTATCCATATTATCGGTGTCTTGAAGAAGGATTTGACGTAACGATTGCTTCCCCTTCTGTAAAAAAACTACAAACAGTAAGTCACGACTTTATAGAAGGAATGGAAACATATGTGGAAAAACCTGCTTATGGCATTGATTCTCAAGTAGCTTTTGCTAATGTGATTCCTTCGCAATATGACGGTTTGATTATTCCTGGAGGACGAGCACCTGAATATATTCGCTTGGAGGAATCGTTACCGAAAATTGTCCGTCACTTCTTTGAGGAAAATAAGCCTGTTGGTGCTATCTGTCATGCGGCACAAGTGCTTACTATTGTCCCGGATTTGATGAAAGGCCGGGAGTATACAGCATATATTGCTTGTAAGCCTGATGTGACTGCATGCGGCGCTACATATATTAATGAAACATTACACACACATCAAAACCTTGTTTCTGGTCATGCGTGGCCAGATCTACCTGGGTTCATGCGTGAATTTATTAATTTACTGAAATAAGACGAGTTTCTCTACGATATCCTGGTACAAAAAGCAGCAAATCAAAATGTTGGTGGTACCACCATTAGAAAATATAAAAGATAAGTATTGTTTATTCTTTCATGAGGATTTATTGTCGTAGAATAATCCTTTCCAAGTTCAATGGAAAAGTAAAAAATATACTCGACACAGATCCTCGATGGCAAAATTTTTGTTTCAGACCCTGATGGAAAGCCAGATTTTGTAGCCATTATCTATACTCAGGATTAAAAGAATCTGATTTGATAATGGTTTTACATTGAAGACATTGATATAAAGTATTTAAAAACCCAATTTCTCAGTGTTTTACATGGGGAATTGGGTTTATTAATTGTGCCCTTTTGTTGAAGATTGTTTTATATTTAAACTCCGTTAACTTAATGTGTTTTTTCTTTCATACATGAAAGCAGTGGATATTCGGCTGGATTTTTATCATTCTTTATACTTTTTGGGCAAATATCTCATTTTCATTCCTCATAATTCAGTTGTAAAAAAAATATATCTTTCAAATTTACAGCTAAAGAGCACTAACCATTCTTAGTCTAATGCTCTAATATAAACACTCCATAATATGATGAGCGGCTGCCGTGCTTCAGCCGCAAAATATTCGAGGATACTTACTGCACGATTGGCTTCCCCCATCCCTCCTGATAATGGTTTTCCCTCTTCTTTGATTAGATCCCGCCCTATTTCCTCTATGTTTTCTTTCAAAATAGCCGCAGCCTTTTGTAAATATATTGCCCTTTGTTGAAAGGAGATTTTTTCCAAGCGGGAAATGCAGCTTTTGCAGCAGCAACCGCATCGTGTAGATCAGCTGACGCATTGGATGGGAATTCCTCGAGGCTTTCTCTGTTATGTGGACTAGATTCTCACTATATTCCTCTGTTGATGGTGCTTTCCATTTGCCATTCTTCATATCCCCCTTTACCCTAACCTTCAAAAAATTTATCTAGCTATATGACTAATATCAGCCTCTTCCTCCACCCTATTAACTGATTTCCTTGTGACTGCACTTACACCTAATGTCACAACAATATTGATGATGATGACGGCTAATCCTAAATCTATATCCTTTATTTCTTGCGGAAGAGACGGGAATAATGTTGCAAGTGACGTTTCCGTAACAGTTGAATAGAAGACGATTATAATTCCAGCAATCATTCCGGCAAATGCCCCCTGAACGGTTGCAGGATTCCTCTTCCAAAGACTAAAAAACAGGGCAGGAAATAGCTGTACCATAAAGCTATAAGACATGAGATATAGCGTAAAAATGGAGTCGCCACCATTAAATGTAAAGTAAAGTGTCACCAAAGCAATGACAGGCACGAGCATTCTGCTTAGCTTTGTCAGCTGTTGATCTGTTGTATTTGGTTTCCATACTTTATAGATGTTCTTAGACAGAATCGTTGCCGTTGCTGTCAATACTAATGAACTTGGGATAAGGGCGGCCATTGCTCCTGCTGCTCCAATCACACCAACGAACCAAGGATCAAAAGACATTTTAGCCATTTTAAACAAAGCTAAATCTGCATCTGCCCCATTTAAATCTGGAACTTGAATAATAGCGGAAAAGCCGATAAGCAAGGAAAAAACGATGATAATCTGATAAATAGGCATGACTCCTGCATTCAGACGCAGTGATTTTGCACTTTTAGCGGAGAACACCCCTGCCAGCATATGTGGAAACATGTAAAATGCAAGTGCCGTCATGATCGTGGCAGAAACAAACCACGAGATACTCAACCCTTGTTCAGGGAAGATTAAAAATTCATTTTTTGCTTCATTGATCGCTTCAAACATTGGCTGTACTCCACCGTAGTAATGAAGCGGAAAATAAATTCCCATAAAGACGACCACAGCCAAGATCAAAATGTCTTTAATAATAGCTGTCCATGCGGCCCCATGCATCCCTGATGCCGATACATAAATCGTGATCGCAATAACCCCAACTACGATTGCCATGTTGGGTGAAATCGAACCATAGGATGCTTGGGATACAATAATTCCCAACCCTTTTAACTGCATCACCAAATACGGAATAATGGCAATCACACTTATGATGGCGACGAGAATGCCGAGAGCCTGGCTATTATACTTTTTTTCATATAAGTCTGATTGGGATATGACATTATTTTTCTTCGCATACTTCCAAATGGGCGGCAACAGCCAGTAAGCGATTACAAAATAGAAGCAATTAAAAGCGTATAGGGCGGCGGGAATACCAGATCGATAGGTACCGCCACTTGCTCCTAGAAAGGTATAGGTAGTAAACATTTCACCCGCTAACAAAAAGAACATTAAAACACTTCCAAAACCACGTCCCCCGACAGACCACTGCTCCATCGTCATTTCTTTCCCTTTACGAGCCTGCAGTCCTAACCATATACACAAAACGAGGAAAAAGAGGATGACTAGGAGGGCTGCATTCATAATTCTTCCTCCTCTTTTGAGTCATCAAATTTATTAGCAATGATCAAAAATAGAGATGTCAGAAATACCCAGCATATTCCCCAGAAAAGGACAAATGGCAAGCCAAGTACATAGGGTTCCACCCGATTGATGACAACAAGTGACCCCAAAGCTGGTATAGTCGTTAATACAAAAATCAACTTTTTCATCTTCCACCATCCTCATTTAGAATACTTACTTGTATAAAGCGAGACTTCCATCAGCGGTGGTTTTCTTTATCCCCCACCTTCGCTTTTTTGTATCATTCAACTCAAGCCTAGAGGTGGGGTATTACTGCCCGTTAATATGGGATAACTGACTGGTATACCCGCCCCGTCATTCTTTTGGCTGCAACATTTCTATTAAATCTCGATTTTTAATAGCTTTCCTCATCTAAACCATCGCAAATCGATTACACGATTTTATCGGGCTGCCCTTCTGTTACGATTGTTGAATCGATTTTCTTTCTGGAAAATTTAAAATAGTAAAAGACATAACAAGCTGCAACAAAGCCGAATCCGATATACAATGATGTCCGCTGTGCCGGATCGAAAGCGGTAAACACGACGATACCTACGCACATGATGAGGCAGCCAATTGGAACGAGAGGGAAGAAAGGAACTTTAAATGTTAAATCCTCCAGCTTTCCGCCATCTGCTATATAATGTTTACGGAATTTATACTGTGCTAACGCAATCGCCATCCACGTAACCACCCCTCCAACACCACTGATCGCAAGCAGCACCACAAATAATGTTTCCTCTGCTATGACACTGGTAAGCAGGGACAGCAAGGCAAAGGCGAGCGTCACGAGCAAAGCGTTCATCGGCACACCCCGCTTGTTTACCTTTCCGAATAAACGAGGAGCCTGCCCGCTTTGTGAAAGGGAAAAAAGGATTCTTGTACAAGCAAACAAACCTGTATTTCCCACCGAAAGAATGGCTGTTAAAATAACGAAGTTCATGATATCAGCTGCATAAGGAATACCGATCATATCGAATACAGTGACAAATGGGCTTTCGAGAACCCCTGCTTCTTTCCATGGAACAATGGCTGATAAGACAAAAGTTGCGAGTACATAGAAAAGCAAAATACGGAAGATGATACTCTTGATTGCTTTTGGGATACTCTTTTCGGGATCCTCTGTCTCACCTGCTGCTACTCCCATAATTTCCGAACCCATAAAAGCATAGACGACTGTCATCATCGAGATAAATACGCCAATGAATCCTGTTGGAAATAATCCGTCACCGATAAAGTTTGAAAGCAGCGGGGCAGATTGTCCCTTTAAAGGAACCAATCCGAACATCGCTGCTCCGCCAATCACGATAAAAAAGAGGACAGCAAAGACTTTAATGGCAGAGAACCAATATTCCATCTCGGCAAAGCTTCTTGTTGTCAAAGCGTTTATACCGAATAAAAGCAAGGTGAAAACCGCACACCATATCCATACTGGTACATTTGGAAACCATCTGGCCATCAGCAAACCTGCCGCAATAAACTCAAGCCCTACGTAAATAGCCCAGCTCAACCAATACGTCCAGCCGATCATAAACCCGGAGGCAGGGCCGATAAATCGCTCTGCATGAGCCTGGAATGAACCTGAGACCGGCATCACGACGGATAGCTCGCCAAGACAAACCATGACCATGTACATAAGTAAGCCCCCTGCCAAATAGGCAGTTATGGCTCCCATAGGTCCGGCTTCACCGATCGCATATCCGGACCCTATGAAAAGACCTGTTCCAATGACTCCACCTACGGAAAGCATAAATAAATGTCGACTTTTCATCGAACGTTTTAATTCTTTTGGTTGACTCCCTTGTTCTGGCTCCATCCAATCCCCCCTGTATTTCTTCTATCCTCATGAAAGACTTAATAGAAATAATTATCCGTTTACCCGAGCAGCTGCCTTTTCGGAAGGATCCGCAAACTCTACTAAATCGCTGACTTCCGGTTTGAAAATTTCATAAGCAACGTCTCGCTGATACCTGTTTTGTTTCTTTGCATCCGAAAATAGTTGATAGGTATTTTTTCGGCATAGCTTTTCAATATCATCAATCACAGCCTGAGGGTCCGGTTTGACCAGTCCAAAAATAACGGCATCATAAAACCTTATTGCCCCCAGGTTCGCAACAAAATCGTTAACGATGTCAATTCCTCTTTGTCTGATGATTTCGTCTCCTTTAGAAGAGATTGGAATATTGGCAGCTTCAACAATTAAGCTTGCTTTCACAGTATCAGCATTAGACTCATTTATAACGTCCTCTAATGCACATGGGATGACAATATCGCAGTCCATATCAAGCCAGTCCGCGTTTGGCCTTACCGTATAGGTTGGTTCAAAATGGGCTTGATCCATTTCTCCATATACATTCTTATGGTCAATGAGCTTTTGAACATCTAATCCTTCTTCACATGTGACGAACAAGTTCGCATCCGAAATTCCGACGATTTTATAACCTAATTGAGACAGTTTCAATGCGCAGCTTGCCCCTACACAACCGAAGCCTTGGATGATAACCTTCGCTCCGTCTTTGCCATTTTTAAATTTCCAGGCTTCATCTGCCGAAAAGGCAACGCCATATCCTGTGACAGCATCATTTAACAGCAATCCGTCGATTCTTGTTTTCATCAGTCGATCAAAATCCTTTATCCCTTGAAGGACAGCAGGATCTTGTTTCATTGACTTCGTCAGCGGGATATCTATGCCAAATTCGTTAAAGATTTTGAGCACATCCTCGTATTTCGTCCCTAAATCACTGCCCAATGAAACACCGATATCAATATAAGGCATCATGGCAATTAAAAATCTTCTTAATACTGCATAGGCATCAGGAGCTTTGTAATCATAAGAAATACCTGCTTTACATCCCCCGGTCGTTCCGCTGTCACAAGCTACATACTTATAAGCCATGGCCTCGGCCAATCTAATAACCTCTTCCTTTGTCACTGACGGATGCATTCTCGTACCGCCGCCTGTATAGCCTTTCATGAAGTTATGAACAACAAGCCACCCTTGCGCATCTGTTTCCGTATCATTCCACTCGACAACTAAATATGGTCTAGACAATCCAATCCCCCCTAATAACTTCACGACTTTCATAACTTACTGCAATCCGTGTATAACACTTTCTTTAATGAAAAATGGCTAGATTGCTAGTCTCCAAATTAGAAAAAACATTTCTTATTGTACGATTCGTTCTGTACGAAATTTTTCACTCCCGCAAATTTTTTAAGCGACCTCCTCATTTCCCCATAAAATTCTTAACCCTCTCTAATTTAAGCGCTTTCAAAAAAGTGAGAAGTCCATCGATTTGTCTTGTCGTTATCTCTTTTCTATAAGAAACTCCTCTTACATCTAATATTGCAACATTTGTGCCACCATTTTTGTGATACAATATCGGTTACTGATAAGGTTTATAAAAATAAAAGTGAGTGCCATTGTGTTCATTGAGTTTCTGAAAACTCACTAGAATGTGTTCCATCCTAAAAATAAGGAATCACTACGTCTCGGCAAACCTAATTTGAGCAATAACGATGGGCGTTCTTAGTAACCTTAAAACGTTTCAAATCTATTCATTTAGGGAAAAGCTGAGTCAGCAATAGTAGTAAACTCCAACATAAAACTCTCTTTGCAAGAAAAGCTTGCAGAAGATGACCTGCAAGCTCTTCTTTTATTCCCTATTCAAACCAATGAATCGGCTTCGGAGCCAGATTAATGTTGATCTGTTTCGTTTCCTGATATTCATCCAATCCATACGTACCAAGGCTTCTGCCGATACCACTTTGTTTGTAGCCGCCCCACGGGGCTTGAATATTCGTAAGGTGGTAGGCGTTCACCCATGTGATGCCAGCTCTAACTTTTTTGATGACACGCAATGCTTTGTTTTGATCTGTAGAGAAGACAGCGCCTGCAAGGCCAAAGTCTGTATCGTTGGCAATCTTGATTGCCTCTTCTTCATCTTTAAACTTTTGGATCGCAACAACAGGACCAAAGATTTCTTCTCTGACAATCCGCATGTCGCTTGTTACGTTCGTAAAGATGGTTGGTTCAATGAAAAATCCTTTTTCTAAACCATTTTTCTCGATTCGATTGCCGCCTAGAGCAAGGGTTGCACCTTCTTCTTTTCCAATTCGAATGTAGTCTAGTATGCTTTCGAGGTGCTGTTCACTGACTATGGCTCCCATCTGGGCGTTCTTGTCATTTCCAGGACCAACTCTTATTCCTTTTGCTTTTTCTACATATTTTTTTACAAATTCATCGTAGATCCCCTCTTGGACAAGAATGCGGCTTCCTGAAGAACAAACTTGCCCAGATCCCATGAAAATGCCAAACAAGGAGTAATCAACGGCTGTTTCCAAATCTGTATCATCAAAAATGATGTTCGGGGATTTTCCTCCCAGTTCAAGAGAAACTTTTTTCATATTGCCTGCTGCGGTCTGCATGATTTGGCGGCCGACTCCTGTGCTTCCAGTAAAAGAAACGATATCCACATCATTGCTTTCAGCGATCGTCTGGCCTACAACCGATCCAGCTCCCATGATGAGGTTAGCTGCCCCTTTTGGCAGATCGGTCTCATTCATCAGCTCAAATAATTTTACCGCAGTCATCGGCGTAATTTCTGCCGGTTTTAAAAGAATGCTGTTACCTGCCGCTAATGCTGGAGCAATCTTCCAGACACTCATCAATAATGGAAAGTTCCAAGGAACGATCAATCCAGCAACACCCATCGGTTCTTTTACGATCAATGTCTGCATATCAGAGGATGCTTCATATGCTTGACCATTAGGCATATTGAGCAGTCCAGCATAATAAATGAAAGTGCCTACTGCCTCTTCAGCATCTGATTGGGCCTCTCTTCTCGTTTTGCCGTTATTTTGTACTTCCAGCTCTGTTAACTCGTCAATGTTTTCCTGCAATTTATCAGCAATCTGAAGTAAAACTGCCGCTCTTTCTTGTGGAGAACGGTCAGACCAGACGCCGCTTTCAAACGTTCTCTTCGCTATTTTGATGGCTTCTTCTGTTTCTACTTTTGTTGCTTTTGGGGCTCTGGCAATAACTTCCTGTGTAGCAGGATTGATGATCGTAAGTTTTTTCGGGTCACTTGATTCGATCCATTGTCCATTTATATAGTGTTTCAATTCTTTTATCATACCTTTGTTTCCTCCCTACTTGTCAGCTTCCATTCTAGCAATGCGGAAATCAAGGGTGCAGTCATACAAATACAGCCTTGATTTGCAGCAATTACATAATTTCATCCAGCAATACGGTAAAATAGAGCCAATTTCTATTAGACTGTTTTCGCAAACTTTGATGCTTTTTACGTAGATAGAATTGGCGGGCATATGAAGGAATTATGACCAACAGTATTAAAAGATGGCTCTTTTCTAAAAGATTGTTGTTTTTTAGCAAAAACTATTTAAGGTTGATTGGAGCGGAAAGCGAGCATCTGTAGCGGAAATCAACCACTCCGCCCTACTAACTATTTAAAATTGGGGGTATAACCCACATTTAGAAGTGTTGGAATGAACATTGAATTCAGTAAAACCTTATCCGTGTTTTGGACGGAAGGATGCGATGTATTCGTCAGAATCTTTGTATTCCAATACTCCTACTGCTTCGACATCTACTACTACCATATAAGGTTTTTTGCTTGCAATTGCATTCGCTAACCCTTGCTTGAACTCATCGACCGAGCGTACTTTCTCTGATTCGAAGCCCATTGATTTTGCCATCATGACGAAATCTGGGTTAACTAGATCTACAGATGTCCGTCTGCCATAAGCTGCTTCTTGGTAGTATCTTAAGATTCCATATCCGCCATCATCGAATAAAAGAATGATAAGCGGTGTTTCTTCCTGAATCGCCGTGATCATTTCTCCTGCATTCACCATGAATCCACCATCACCTGCAATAAGAACGACTGGCTTTTCTGACTGGCCTATTTGGGCACCGATCGCCATTGGCAAGCCTTGCCCGATTCCACCGCCGGTCATGTAGAGATAATTTCTAGGTTCATAAATGTCGAACAATTTATTCCCCCACGTGTATCCAGGGATGGTTACATCCGTCACCAAGATTGTATTCTCAGGAAGCTGTTCACGCATGATATCTGCCACCTCTCCGTAAGGCCCAATTTGGCTGCGAAGGTCATCCCGAACGGCTTGACGGGCAGCTTTCACTTCGTCTACAAAAGCTTCATCTGGATTAATCTCCTTATTTTCTAATACACTATTAATCTCGTGTAAAACGGCTTTGGCATCTCCGACCAGTGTATACAATGTATCAAAATTGCGGTTGAATGCATCTGGGTTCAAATCGATATTAATATGATTTTCAGGTACTGGGAGCGTCCAGCCGTTCGTTTCCCCACCGCGGAAACGGACCCCAATACTAATGAGTAGATCCGATGTTTTCAAGAGTTCCTCCACCTGAGGGGAGGCAGCAAAGTGACCGATGCAGAGCGGATGATTTTCAGGGATAGACCCTTTTCCGGATTCACTTGTCACGACAGCAGGCTGAATTGTATCTACCAACAGTTGAAGTTCCTCAGATGCTCCCGAAGCAATCACTCCATTTCCTGCCCAGATAACTGGTCTTTTTGCTGTGGTAATTTTTTCAGTCACATCAGCTGGAATGCTGATTTTCACTTCCGGCTCTTGAACCGATGCCACTTCAATCAATTGATTTTGCGGAATGATCTGCGTTTGGAAATTCGTTGGAATAGAAATCGTTACCGGCCCTGTAGGAACAGTCAGTGCCTCTTTGATTGCTTTGCGCATAAATGGTGTGATTTGCTTTGGACGCTTCAACAAATAAGCTGTTTTGTTCGCGCCATCCATCATTTTCAGCTGGTCCTTAGCTTCGTGGATAAAACGTTGATCTGTTCCAATATAATGAGAATCAGCTTCCCCTGTAATGTGCAATAACGGAGTCCCTGAGTTCCATGTTTCTGTCAAGGAACCTGCACCGTTTCCTGCTCCAGCACCAGTACTTGTTATGACAACGCCCAATTTCCCTGTAGCACGCGCATAGCCATCAGCCATGTTGACTGCTCCACTTTCACCGCGGGCAGTGACGATGCGGATGCTCCCTTCACGCAGCAGTGCATCATAAATCGGCATATTGTGGATACTGACGATCCCATATACTACGTCCACCTCTGCTTGTATTAGCTCTTTTACGATTGCTTCTGCAACTGTGAATTCTGTTTGATTGTTCATTGTCATATCCTCCCAAAATGTCTATTCATATTTCTACTATGCTTACTTTCTCAGCCTGAAGCCGATAATCACTTTCCCCTGAGATTTTATGCCCCCTAAAAAAAGTAGGCGTCACGCGATTTCATTTCTTCATCACTGACCCTCGTTTGATAGCGTTTTCATAAAGGCCGTGGAAAAATTTGATTGCATACTCAGTCGGAGAATAAATTCCGTGCTTGAAGGCATTCGTATGGAAACCTTTTTGCAATAACTCCACAAGATCGAAATCTTCTCTTCTGACCTGATCCACGAAGCGAATCAGTTCTTCCTGCTCCTCATTAATTTCGTCTGATTTAAAGTAGTAGCTATAGATAGCCAGAGATTTATCCGGAGCCAGCGGCAAAATTTGGCTTGTCGTCATATTTCCTTCTTCTCCAGGATAAATGCTCACCATCAAGTTCGGCCATACCCAATAGAAATTAGCGTGCTCTTCTTGATCTTCATTTGTTTTGTTCGTCAGTTCGGAATATTGACATGAAAAATTGTCATGTAAATCAATGTGGTAATTTTTCATATCGAAGGTTTTTGAAAACTCAGGGTGTGCAATCTTACAATGGTCACATTCCAAATAGTTATCAACAACCGCTTTCCAGTTGGCATCAATGACTCTTTGTGTGACACGAATCTTTTTCAATGAATCCAAGAACGCGTATTTTTCCAAGTTGGCCATCAATTCTCCGTATGTTTCCGCCATCGGCCTTGCATCTGGGTTCAAATTTATGAAAATCAATGACTGGAATACTTCCAGCTTCACCTGTGTCATGCAGCTATGGTTTCCTAATTCATTTGTATCGAAGTTTGGTGCCCTATTCAATTTTCCGTTCAAGTGGAATGTCCAGCCGTGATAAGAACACATGAAAACCTTTTTATTTCCTTGCTCACTTTTTTCTACTTTTGTTCCTCTATGAGGACATATATTGTAAAAAGCATTCAATTCATTGTTTTTATCTCTGCTGATGATTAATGGCTGATCCACTATTTCAAAAAGGAAGAAGTCTCCGACATTTTCCACTTGGCTCGTATGTCCGGCTAAAATCCAGCTGTTTTGGAAGATTTTTTTATTTTCTTCTTCAAATATTTGCTGGTCCACATAATGATCATACGGAAGCGTGTATTCCAAGGTCTGATCTGTTTGTAACTGTTTCATTTGTTATTCCCCCTTACCTCATTCAAATCCTTTAATTCGTTTTCTCCTGAATAGTCATTGCAACTTTCATGCCAACTGCCTTTAGCTTTAAAAGTCAAGATTGACGGGATTTCAAAAAATGAAAGCGAGTGCAATAACGTTCAGTGTACCCCTACACTCACTCTGCTTCGACCTTTAAAGAAGCCTCAAACGGTTCTTCTTTCATTTTGACCTGAGTTTGTAGGGCAGAAGTGCCATGGTTTCTTCCTTTTCATTCAAAATGCTAAAAGAAAATCCTCCTTCATCATCAAAGATATCAGGAGCAACTGCGCCGAACCTCCGCAAAATAATATTTCTGCTGCCTCACGTTGGTCTCCTATCTATGTACCCTACTTCCCCTATTTACAATTCAGAATATTTCTTCTATGATTAAGTGCAAAGTTATAAGATTCTATTACATAACCAAACTTTATAAGTTAACTTGTAAACACAAAAAACCCACTACACTTGCTGCTATACACGATAAAACTCGCAATAACCGTGCCAAACTTTTAAAGAGTGGCGAAACGACAAGTTGATTCATCACATCAAGAATATTCATTATTTTTTAACGCTATTGTACTCAATGTGAGTACTCTTAAACTCACATGATCGTTTTCGGGAGGTCACCTCATGACATTATCCAATTTATTTACCAATTTTGATTTGGACATGGAAACGCTTACTAAAATTTTGGATTATTCTTCTGATGAAATTTTTGTTTTGGATAAGAATAAGAAAATTATTTATGTCAATGATGCCTGTAAGAAGCATTATGGATTAAATAAGGAAGATGTGATGGGAAAATTAAGCTTGGAATTAGTTGATAAGGGATATTGGTTTCCCTCCATTTTCCCCGATATCTTGGAAAGAAAAGAGCCGATTACGATTAAACAAACCACTGTCCTCGGTGCAGAGCTGCTCACTTCTGCCGTCCCTATTTTAAATGAAAAGAAGGAAGTGGAATTGATCGTAACAACTGCAAGAGAATTACAAAGCTATAAAATGCTGAAAGGTAAAGAAAAGGATTCAGATCAAAGGAAGGAAATGGAAGATTCATTTACTAGCATTATCACAAATAATAAAAAAATGAAAAATGTATTGAAGTATGCTAGGAAGGTGGCGGCTACAAACTCTACGATATTAATTCTTGGTGAATCCGGAACAGGTAAAAGCGTTTTAGCCCAATATATCCACGAAAACAGCAGTAGAAAAAACGGTCCCTTTTTAACAATTAATTGTGCAGCCATTCCTGCTGAATTAATGGAATCCGAGCTTTTTGGCTATACACCAGGAGCGTTTACAAATGCAAACCGTTCCGGAAAAAAAGGGATGTTGGAAACTGTTGATAGAGGGACACTGTTTCTTGATGAAATCGGGGACATGCCTTTGCCTCTTCAGGCCAAAATGCTGCGAGTCATTCAGGATAAAAAATTCATTCCAATTGGCGGAACTCAAGAAAAGACCGTGGATATCCGTATTATTACTGCGACCAATAAAGACTTGTACGAAATGGTGAAAAACAAAACGTTTCGGGAGGATTTATATTACAGGCTGAACGTAGTGGATATCACCATGCTTCCTCTTCGTGAAAGACCGGAAGATATCAGCCCGCTCACCTATCATTTCTTATATAAATTTAATCGAAAATATGAAATGAACAAATTAATTTCAAAAGATTGCCTCGAGTGTCTGACCCATTATTCCTGGCAAGGAAACGTAAGGCAATTAGAAAACCTTATCGAAAAGCTTGTCATTACTAGCGATGATGTCATCGGCATCCATGATCTACCCGAAGGCGTTTATCGACAAAGCCAGCTGCTGATTGATAAAACCGTCCCCACTTCCCTCAATGAGGCGATCGAATTAGCAAAAAAAGAGATGGTTCGTGCATCCTATAAGCTGAATCGGAGCTCCAGGCGCGTAGCCAAGGATCTACAAATCAGCCAAACGCAAGCAGTCAAATTGATCAGAGAGTATTGTCAGGACTTGCAGGAGAATTGAATATTCTGCACTTGTTTCGAAGCTTAGCTTGAGGTCTGAGGGAATGAAAGCTAAGCCGTTTTTGTCCGGATACGGCCAAAAGCACTCGGCTTACTTACCATCATATTCTGATACATGGTTCATACATAAAACAAGTTATATATTCGCTTTGCTAATCAGCTCGTCAAAAAGTCGAAAGAGCATGGAATGAAGTAGTGGAACAACATAAATTGCTAACAATGGGCATCTCTTCTGAAACAATCGGATTCTTCCCAAAAGTAAGTACGTATCATTCGATATTTTGCCATGTTCAAACCACTAAAACCCCTCTAATTTTAGAGGGGTTTGTTTTATAATAGCTTTGAGCTTTTTCCTATGTATTTTTTGTCTATTTGTTTTCATAGAAACCCATTGTAATAAAGTGAGACTTCCATCAGTAGGGGGTTTCTTCATCCCCACTGATGGTTAGCGAAACTTATCACGCTTAATACGCCACTTCCTTATGTCTCGCCTGACTTGGACGTCAATCGCTCGTCGGATCTTTACGGGCAGTTATCTCCCATTTATCTCCCATTTATCTTCTTTATTTCTCTCGAATCTTGAAGTGGGAGTCCTACTGCCCGTTAAGAATGGGGTAAGCATCATCTACTTTTTATCTATCTATATCTGAACATATGAAATAATAGGTCATTTACACAACCTATTTTTTAATGCTTAAAGTTTGCTGTAACAATTCTAGTTTTCTACCACTCTTATATTCAGTATTTATATCCAATTTTTCACATTTTGCAACATCCTGTAAATCTTAGTTTTATACTTACTTTTCCTTAAACTTATCAAGACATTCTTTGCAGATGCACGATTTTCTCAATTGATTATCTGGTACTAACTCAAAAATCTCTTTTGGAAAATACTCTTTCGTACACCAGCATGAATGGTAGCCACAGTTATTGCCCTTACTGCAGATTGGACATTTCATTGATTTTTTTGAAACATCATTCACATTCCTCACTCTCTTTCTAGTTCCTAATAATTAAAAGATATATCTATTAAAGAAACACTCAACACCCCCCTTTTATACTGAAGGTAAAATTACCTGCTGTTAAAATTATGGAAACCCATTTCTCTATGAATATTAATTTAACCTCTCCTATATGTTACATGTCATCTCGTAAATTCTCGTTCTTTTTGCCATTGCCAGGTATTAAAACAAAACTCCTTGTTGGTATAACCTTCACGACTGAGAAATTGAGAATACAAAAAAATGTTGACCTAGAGATCCTAAGGTCAACATTTTTGTTATTTCTAAAACTTTCTATTTAGAATAAAAACCTTGAAAAGCAAAATCCAATCAAGGTTTTTAATTCTTTATTAATTAGAATGTTGTTTTGTTTCCCATACCAATATGATCTTTTCTAGTTCACTTGCTACTATTATCTATTCATCCTCATCTTTACCGAACCAAAGATGAGTGACTAACCTTTTTTGATTCACTTTTATAGGGTTCAGACTTAACCCACTCAGCAATGTCATTAATTATATATTCTGGGATGTTAGCAGGTGTAAGGTATTCTGCCGGTGTGCTCATTTCCCCTTCGCCTTCTGTAAAGAAATGATTCAGCATTGGATATAGTCGATATTCAACATTGTCACGATGAGAAAGCTCCTCTTTCCAAATAGGCGTCTCAATGTCTGATATCACTTGATAATCCCGTTCACCTTGAATGATAAGCAATGGTTTATTTTGATCCTTTGCCATCTCTGCTGCACTAATATCATTGAAAGAATCCCAAAACATTGCCTGACCAAGGAGAAATTCATCAGGGGGATTTTCTCCAGAGAAATTCGGATCATTTATCATTTCGAATTGTTTCGAATAAAAATCATATGCCTGAGGTGAGAGTTGGCCAATTGAAAGAAGATAATCAAATTGGTCAAAAATAACCTCCTGAATTGTTCTTGCTGGTGAGCCCATTACGATCGCACCTGCAATGTTTTGTCTCTTATCTTGATCAATCATTTGAGGCACCATCATACCGCCTTGGCTATGACCAAGAATATAGATTTGCTCATCGTCTATTTTTTTCTCTTTTTCAAGTAAACGAGTTGCTAAAAGCGCATCATCTGTTGTTTCTTTATCAACCGTGTGATTTAGATCTGCTGTTGTTTTTACTGTATGTTCAAATGTCCGTTTGTTGTAACGGAGTACAGCAATTCCTTTTGTAGCTAGACCGTACGCCAAATCACGGAAAGGTTTTAACGCATAAGCTGCTTCATCCTGATCACTTGCCCCTGATCCTTGAACTAGAACAACTACCGGAAATGGTCCCTTCCCTTTAGGAATTGTCAGTGTTCCATGCAGGGCAAAATCTCCTTTTCCTACCACAACGTCTTTTTCAATAAAAGAATCTGGATCACTGTACTCGGGATCTGGAGCAAACGGACCTGTAAACATATTTAATTGAAAATCATCTACCTTCCCTGACTGGTCTAATCTAAGTATAAACGGAAACGTTGCCTTTTCGAATTGAAGCTCAACTTCAACATTGGTATGGACTCGATTCGACTCCTTGACCTTAGCTGTCCCAAAACCAATAAATGAACCTCCTTGAGGCTGTAATTGCTGCATAAGTGTAGTCCAGTAGGTTTTAATCCATTGTTCTGAAATAGATTTCTTTAAAGCGCGAGATGACAACTTTAAGGCTTGTATACCATTCCCCTCTTCCACATTCGTAAGAAATTGAACAGCATTCTGTACAAATCGATCTTGTTGTTTATTCGATTCAACGATTGGGCCTTTTCTTGAGAGCTCGCTCTGCTCATTCGGATAAATTGCAGGTAAATTTAGTAGATTAAGTGTACTGGTTATGCTTACCGCATTTGTACTTTTAACTAGATTAATAGGTTGGTTTGTTGAATTTGGACTAGCAGCTGGTTCCCTTCCAAATGCAATTGTCGGAAGACTTAAAGAAATGATCAGTCCGAAAATAAGTCCTTTTTTATGTATTGAATTTCTCATAAGATCCCCTCCTGTTTAAATGATCTTGTATCCTATGTTTCTCATAATTAAGTACGTTTTAAAAAGAAAATAGTTTCAATTTTTTACCTCTTTTTATATAAAATGGAAAATGCAAAAAACATTTTGGTTAGACGTTATGATAAAGTGAGACTTCCATCAGTGGGGGTTTTCTTCATCCCCCACTGATAGTTAGCGAAACTTATCACGCATAAAACGCCACGTCCTTATGTCTTGCCTGACTTGGACGTCAATCGCTCGTCGGATCTTTACGGGCAGTTATCTCCCACTTATCTTCTTTGTTTCTCTCGAATCTTGAAGTGGAAGTCTTACTGCCCGTTAAGTATGGGATAAAAGGTACCTGCTGTTGCTTTGAAATAAAGTTTGATCAAAAATAACTCACAAACTAGTTTTTTATGATAAATAAAAAGAATCCATTTTGACAAAAGATTGATCAAAATGGATTCTTCTCCAGCAGATTTTAAGTTTGGTTTTTATAAAAAAGTTTGATCATTTTCTACCTATGTTGTTCCACAATCGCGCCCGATTCTTGAATAGAAATATACTCTATCTCAGTGGTTCAACAATGATTATTTTAAATATTTCTATTTCACATAAATATTTCTTATCAGCAATTATAAAGCCTTGGAACTCATAGAATCCAAGACTTATTCCCAGGCAACCATAATAAGTTAATTTGTTTCGTTCAAATATCTTTGCAAAAGTTATTTTCTTTTATGTATGTTTTAAGCCTTTAATGTAAAAAAATAGTAAGTAAAAAGTTAAAGGTGAGGATAATGGTCGGAACTTTTGAAGTCATAATTCGAACTCTTGCAGCATTTGTTTTGCTAATTTGTATTGCCCATTTACTTGGAAAACAAACTATTTCTCAAATGACTTATCATGATTTTATTGCTTCAATTACGCTAGGATCTATTGCAGGAAATTTGACATTTAATACCTCCATACGCTTCAGTAACTTTATTACTGCATTAATAATTTTTAGTACGATTATATTCCTTGCCACTTTAGTTTCATTAAAAAATAGAAATGCCAGAGCCTTTCTTAATGGAGAACCTACTGTAGTCATACAAGATGGAAAAATACTTGAAAAAAATATGGGTAAATTAAAATTTACAATAGATTCATTAAATCAAGCCTTAAGGGGAAAAGAAATATTTGATATTGATGAAGTAGAATACGCTATTGTTGAAGCTGGCGGACATTTATCTGTATTAAAGAAACCCCCGCATCGAAATGTAACCAAAAAAGATTTAGGGATTTTCACTCCTACCCAATCAGCTTTTCCTATTGAATTAATTATGGATGGTCAAATTATTGATAAAAATTTCACTCAAAACCACCTAACAAAAAGTTGGTTATTTACAGAATTAGATCAACGAGGATTGACCCTACCTGATGTTTCATATTGTGTTCGGGGAACAAATGGTCAACTGTATTTTGATTTGTACAAAGACAAGATTACTTCTCCCATTGATAAAGAGTCATAAATAGAAACTTAGACACACTCATAAATAATAAAATACGAGTTCATATTATATTCACCTTTTATTAACATAATAATTCATCAACGGAACCTAACATAAATAAACCCCCTTGGACGCCCAAGGGGGTTTATACAACCTCATACTCAATTAAATGGCCCTTTAAATATCACTACCCTTATTCAAGGATAGCGCCCAATTGTTGAAGATCAATAATATTTTAAAGTGCTTCTAAAGCTAACTAGCGCATATTGAACTAGAGCCTCTCGTTTAATAAAAATCAAATTGTAAACAATCACAGAGGCAACAAGGAACGTAAATTAGGAAAAAAATTCCACAATATTCCTTGACAGGAATATTCCTATTAATGTATATTCAATTCATGAAAACAACATTGAATGCTCTTGCTGAGTCCAACCGACTACACATCGTAGAACTCTTGCGTGACGGGCCTCTCACAGTAGGGGAAATTGCCGAACGACTTGGACTTAACCAGCCGCAAGCTTCCAAACATCTTCGTGTACTTAATAATGCCGGGTTGGTAGAGGTGCAGGCGATGGCCAATAGACGGATCTACAAACTGAGAGCCGAGCCGTTCAAAGAGATTGATGAATGGTTGAAGTCTTACCGCCACATCTGGAACGAGAGATTCGACCGCTTAGACGAATACCTGCAGGACCTGCAAGGTAAGGAAGTGAACCATGACGACTAGCAGTAGTCCTGCAAAAGTGCATAAAAAAAACGAAATTGGAGGAATGAAATCATGGCAGAAAGCAGCCGAATTGGATAAGTTGGTCAAGGAGTACGGCGCCATTGAGGGAGCAAAATCCACGCTTGATCGTCTTGAGGAACAATTGGCGAAGATTTAAGGAACAAAAACACAACAAAATAGGAAATTTGCAATATACGGTTAATATACAAAACTAAGGGAGGAAATGAGTAAATGAAAAAAATAAAAATTATATACTGGATTTTTACAGGGCCGTTTGTGACATTGATGATTTTTGGTTCTATTCCGGATATAATGTCTGTTCCCGATGCAGTTGCTTTATTTAATCATTTAGGCTATCCAACCTACCTCCTGCCCTTTCTCGGAATTGCCAAATTATTAGGTGTTGTAGCGATACTTATTCCTGGTTTTCCGAGAATTAAGGAATGGGCTTATGCAGGTTTTGTATTTGATTTAACGGGTGCTATGTATTCAAGTATATCTGTTGGCGACCCTGCTAGTGGATGGCTGTTTTTTATTATCGGCTACATTTTGATAGCCGGCTCTTATATTTTCCATCACAAAAAAATAAAATCCGCTTCATTGATTAGTAAGAATAGCTTAACAATATAACTAAAATGGCAACAACCTACACATTTAAGGAGGAACTGAAATGTCAAAGGAAAATGTAATAAATTCCACTAAAATGAACACTGATGAATGTGAATTAGTTATCACGCGTACCTTCGATGCACCACGCGAGCTGGTATTCAAGGTATGGACCGATCCTGAACATCTGAAGCACTGGTGGGGACCGAAAGGCTTCACGATAGATGTAACGAAGTTCGATCTCCGCCCAGATGGTGTCTTTCACTACTGCATGCAATCCACTAATGGCCACGAAATGTGGGGCAAGTTTGTTTATCGCGAAATCATTGCACCAGAGAAAATCGTCTTCATCAATTCATTTTCTGATGAAGAGGGCAATACGATCCGTGCACCATTTAGCCCGATCTGGCCGCTAGAAGTATTAAATACACTGACGTTTTCAGAAAATGAAGGCAAAACCACAATCACCCTTCGAGGTGGTCCTATAAATGCATCTGAGACAGAACGTAAGAGATTTGTGGAAGAGTTTGAATCAATGAAGCAAGGTTTTGGCGAAACCTTTGATCAGCTCGACGATTACTTGAATAGAGTGTGACGAATTGGATAATAGCTGCCTTGTGTATCAAAGAAAAAGCACCGATAATTGGTGTTTTTTCTTTTGGTTGAGAGTCTGGAGACGTTTTATGATTTCAACTTCGATTCCTTTGTAAAAAGAACTGCCAATCTTCAACAATATGGCCCGTTTGCTTAATAAGAGAAAATCCTACATTATCAAAAATCCACATATAAACGGTTGAACTTTTTTCAAAACGGTGCAACTTTATTACAAACGGTTGAACTTTGTTTTAAATCCACATCTGCAATGCAATAATTAAACCTTATATTTAAACCTTAGCAATCTCCCAATCATTCATAAAGATTGTCAAAGTGATTAAAACAATATTTTTACTCGCTCGGTTGTGAATGTTTTTTAAGTTTACGAACACATTTTCATTCCTACTTGATTCATGACAGGTAAGCACACAATTTTATCTACATAATATTTTTGTGTGAATTGTATTTTGATAAAGTGAGACTTCCATCAGTGGGGGTTTTCTTCATCCCCCACTGATGGTTAGCGAAACTTATCACGCTTAAAACGCCACGTCCTGTGGCTTTTGCCTGACTTGGACGTCCTGTCCTTCGTCGGATCTTTACGGGCAGTTATCTCCCATTTATCTTCTTTGTTTCTCTCGAATCTTGAAGTGGAGTTTTACTGCCCGTTAAGAATGGGATAAATAAAAAATATTCATTACAATAACGTTCAGACTGTAGATAAATTTGAGGTTTTTCTACGTAACATATTTTTTAGTTTTTGGTATACAGATATTTGGGTTCTATATAACCTTACTGTACACCGGCTTTCTCCTCTAAAAAATAAGGTGTAGTCGTAAAAAAAGAGTGTCTAAGAGAATACAAAAAAATGTTGACCTATGAAAATCCTAAGGTCAACATTTTTATGATTCCCTCCCTACATTGCAAGTGTTAGCGGCCAATAATAGAACACAAACGTAATGATAATAATGACAATGCCACTAACGATAAGGTACGTAGGATATCTTTTTGTAATCGCCATTTCTTCTCTTTCGTTTTCTTCTAGTGGGCGTTGCAAAATGTTATTTTGAAAGTTTCGTTCTTCCTCCGATATTTCACCGAATTTGGAACCAATATAGAGGGCAAGTGTGCTTAAGATGACACCGATAATGACAGGATTAAAATACACCGGCAGCTCTACTCCGAATTTTTTCAATGATTCTCCTAGTATGACTCCTAAAAATCCCATGATGATACTCCATAGTGCGCCCGTTTTTGTTGCTTTTTTTGAGAAGACACTTGCAATGGCTACTGGTCCCCATGATGCGGCAAATAGTGTTGCTGCAAAATATCCGATCCACATGATAGAAGGTGATTGCCAAAGACCAATAAGAAGGATAACAATACTAGCGACAATCATTGAAACTCGGCTTGTTCGAAGTAATTGTGCGTCGGAATAGGTTTTGTTTCTTGATTGTTCCATGATATCTCTTGTCACACTGCTGCCAATTAATTGCAGGAAACTTGCACAAGATGATAGAGCCGCAGCCATAATCCCACTCACGATAATGACTCCTAACCATTGTGGTACCATATTCATCGCAGCCCAAATAAATACTTTTTCTGTAGGATTAATATTCGGGTTGACCGTGGTAATCGTAGAAATGCTAATATGAAGAAATAGATAAATTGTAATGACAGAAATTGTTGACCAAATACCGGAACGAATCGCTACATGTTCATTTTTAGCCATTAGGTAGCGACTGCTTTGCCATGGGCTAATCGCGATAACCGCAGACCAAACGATACCTAGGACAATCGCCCAGATTAATGCTTCCCAAGGTTCACCCATATAGGCTTTCGGCCCGGTAATTCCATGCCAGCTTAATAAATCAGGCCTTTCGGGATTGGTTGCTGCTTTCACAATGGCGTCAGGAAATCCCCCAGCTTTACTTATGATAAAAGGAAAGGATAAATAAGTAGCTAATGAAAAGATGAAAAACATAATTGTATCATTCACCATTACCCCTTTAGCCCCGGAAAGGACAGTAAAAGAAGCATATACGAGCCACATAATGAATAAAGCGACTGGGTATGAAACACCGGAAATTTCGGCAAGTAATACAGCACCTCCTTGTGTAACAGCCACTAGGTAGGCAGATATTCCAAGTATCGTGGTAATGGCAGCTGCCATTCGAACCTTATTTGATTGAAAGCGGTTACCAAAATATTCAGGTACGGTTAATGATTTGCTTCTTCGCAAATATCGTCCAAAAAAGAATACGCCAAACACATATCCGGTTACATTAAAAATAACGAGTATTAGTAACAAAATGGGATAACCTTCATAAGAAAAACCTGCTTCACCCATGAAAGACACGGTACTTAGAAAGGAAGCAACAAGGGTACCCGTCACCATTAAGGTTGACCCTTTTCTACCAGAAACATAATATTCCTCTGAATCTTTCACTCTTCTAGAAAGGACAATACCGATAAGGATGTAAATAATAAAGGAAACAATAATACCGATTGTATAGATCAATTACATCTCCACCTTTTCATTCGATATTTCGGTATAAGTGGAAACAACATCCTTTTCCATTCTGCGAATAAAAACTTTTGAGACAATACCAAGAATGATAAGCGACCCGCCATAACCGAAACAAAAAAGCAATTCTCCCATTTCTATCACTCCTTTTTTAATTGTTTCAAATACATATCATGCAAGTTCTATGCCGGTTCCGCACAATTTTGTTCCTTATAAAATAAAGTGAGACTTCCATCAGTGGGGGTTTTCTTCATCCTCCACTGATGGTTAGCGAAACTTATCACGCATAAAACGCCACGTCCTTATGTCTTGCCTGATCTTTGAACATCCTGTCCTTTGTCGGATCTTTACGGGCAGTTATCTCCCACTTATCTTCTTTGTTTCTCTCGAATCTTGAAGTGGGCGTCTTACTGCCCGTTAAGAAAGGGATCAATTCGTCCCATTTTGATTCAATTGATATTTATGAAGCTTTCTCATGATTGTCGTTTGATTCACCCCAAGTGCCTTGGCCATTTTTCTAGTCGTTTTATATTTTTTCAATGCAGTTGAGAGAAGTTGTTTTTCTGTTTCTTCCACAGCTGTTTTTAATGGCATTAGCTCTAGTGATTTTTGACTTTCATTGTGAATGCCATGCTCCATGGCAAATGGCAAATCTTCAATACTGACAATCTGTTTTTGAGCAGTGACGACAATTTGTTCAATGAAATTTTCTAATTCTCTTACATTTCCTCGCCATTCCTGCATTTGAATCATTAGCTTTGCATGTTCATCTAATTCAACATGCTGAGAATACTTTTGATTAAATTGTTTCAGAAAGTAATCGGTTAATACTAAAATATCTTGTTTACGCTCCCTTAATGGAGGGATACGCAGTGGGACAACATGTAAACGATAATATAGATCCTGGCGAAATGTTTTTTCTGCGATCATTTCCAGCAAATTTTTATTCGTAGCCGAAATAATCCGAATATTAATTTGCTTTTCGGACGTACCTCCTACTTTTTTAAACGTTTTGTCTTGAACTAAATGCAAAATTTTCACTTGCAGGTCTAATGGCATTTCTCCAATTTCATCTAAAAACAAGGTGCCTCCTTCAGCCATCTCAACAAGACCCGCTTTTCCACGTTTGTTTGCACCTGTAAATGCCCCAGCCTCATAACCAAATAATTCTGATTCCAATAATGTTCCGGGGATGGAACCACAGTTCACTTGAATAAAAGTCTTGTCCTTTCTCGGACTATGTTCATGAATAATCCTTGCTAAAACTCCTTTTCCTACACCAGATTCTCCATGAATAAAAATCGAAGAATCCAAGGGTGCAACCTTTTCAGCTAGTTGCAGTGTCGAGATCATGTTATGAGATTGAGTGATAAACTTTTTCTGACCGATCGTTAGTTGGATGATGTATGGATCTTCTTTCTGAATCGAATGGATTTCTACTAACTTTCTCTTCATTTCAACGAGCTCCGAAATGTCTCGTGAATTACAAACAATTCGATACAATCTTCCTTCTTCATCAAAAACAGGTTTAGCTGTGGCTAGAACAGTTTTGCCGTTTGGATAGTTCTGTTCAACAGATTGGACTGTTTGTGTATTCATGGTTTTTAATGTGACTGAGTTCACGATGATGCCTTTTTCCACTAGCTCTCTAATGTTTTTATTCATATATGCCTCTGGGGGCAAGCCTGTGAAATGTTTGCATGATTCACTTACAAATAATACGTTTCCCTCTGCATCTGTAACAAAAATTTCATCATATGAAGAATTTAGTATTTGGGAAAGTTCTTTATTTTTTCGGAGCGAAACTTCTAATTGCTCTTTAAGAGATTCATTGACATTCATAAGTGCATTGATTTTTTGTTCATATTGATTTCCATCAATCATGTCATCACTCCTCAGAGAATATTGAACACATTTTGCATCAATAAGAGCTTATTTTCTTGCTTAGATCATGCTTCTAATCAATACCGACATAATGATTGATTAGTTTGAACCTTTAATGCATCACCAAATGCAAAAAAGGTTCGTTTTTATCTTCATTGTACAACAAATCAGAACGAACAATTATGAATTTTCAAAAAATAGATCACATTACTCAATTGCAGCTGAAAATGTAACGTCTGAAAATGATTGGCATGATTTTTGCTAAATAATCTATAAACCTTTTTAGGGAGTGAATGTACATGACACACTTTAAGCATTTATTTAGTCCAATCACAATTGGCTTTACTGAATTGAAAAATAGAATATTAAGTACTGCACACCAAACAAATCATGTCATTGATGGTATTCCAACTCCTGATATGACAGCTTATCACGTTGAAAGGGCAAAAGGCGGAGCGGGATTGCTTATATTAGAAGCCGCCGCGGTTCACCCATCAGGTATGCTGACGACACATACAATTGCTGGATATGATCAAAATGTTGTCCCAGCCTATTTAGACCTTACGAATGAAGTCCATCAATATGGCACGAAAGTTTTTCAACAATTATTTCATGGAGGAAGAGAAGTCGTTTCTAGTGACTATCGCAGTCCGGCTTGGGCACCATCTGCCATTCCTAGTTTACGATTTGGTACGATGCCAAGACCGATGAGTACGGAAGAGATTAAAGAGGTCATCGAAGGTTTTGCGATTTCAGCAAAACTAGCAAAAGCTGGAGGACTGGATGGAGTTGAAATCTGTTGTTCACACGGATATCTGCCTGCCCAATTTTGGTCGGAGCATACAAATCATCGTACGGATGAATACGGGGGATCTTTTCAAAATCGAATGAGGTTTATCGTTGAAGTAATGGAGCGGGTATGGCAGGAGGTTGGCGAGGATTTCACAGTTGGGATACGAATGAGTGCAGATGAAATGACAATGGATGGTACAGATGTAAAAGACGCGGTTAAAATCGTCGAATATTTAGTGGATCAAGTAAGGGTGGATTTTGTTAATGTCACAGCTGGAGATTCTAGCACATATGCAGGTTCTACGCATATTGTCCCCCCTTCTCCGATGAAACATGCCTATGTTTCCCCACAAGCGTTCAAAATACGAATGGCTGGAGCGGTACCGGTATTTGTAGGATCCCGCATTGTAGACCCGCAGGAAGCAGAGCAAATTGTAGCAACCGGGAAAGCCGATTTAGTGGGAATGACTCGATCATTAATCGTTGATCCAGAACTGCCGAATAAAGCTGAATCGGGAAATCACCATTTAATTGATGCCTGCCTCGGCTGCCTTCAAGCATGTATCGGTCATTATCATAAAGGGTTAGCAATCGGATGTGTGCAAAATCCATCAACGGGAAAAGAAAGACAGGTGCAAGTGCTTAAGGAACGTCCAAGAGAGAAAAAGAAAGTGCTAGTCATAGGTGCAGGTCCAGCTGGTTTAAAAGCCGCCTTAACGTTAGATGAATTTGGACATGAAGTCATTTTAGCAGATAAGGCCGAAGAAATCGGTGGATTATTGCATACATTAAAACGTGCACCAATGAGACAAGAACTAGCCGAAACAATGCTTGATAATTATAGAAGAAAGTTATCCATTAGTCATGTAAAGGTCAAACTCGGATGGAACATTCAACCATCAGATGTTATAAAAATTTCCCCGGACATAATATTCTGTGCGATCGGTTCAAGACCGCTTATTCCAAACATCCCGGGAATTAACGATCCAAGGGTCATAACAGTCGATGACCTTTTTAATCAGGGGAGTAAAACAATCGGAAAACATGTATTAGTATTTGATTTTGGCGGTGATTGGCCTGGAATGGAAGCGGCCATTGAATTAGCAGAAAAAGGGCACCATGTGACATTCATTTCTTCAAAACTTTATATTGGAGAAGAAGTTCATCAATATGTACGAAATGAATATTTAAAGAAGCTTTATCAACTAAACATAAAGATGATTCCTCATTATGATTTAGGTGAAATCAAAAACAATCAAGTCATTATTCGAAACTTATTTTCATATGAGAAAGAAACGCTAGAAAATTGGGATTCCATCGTCTTATCACAAGGACGTGTCCCAAATGTGGAACTTTACGAAAAAATTAAACATTCAGCTTCTGAGGTTTATCAAATAGGTGATTGCTTAGCACCAAGAACATTAGAAGAAGCCACATTTGAAGGATTCATGACATCTTTACAAATAGGTGTCCAAGGCAAAAAAACAGCAGTGGAAACATGGTAGAGTAAATCAATCTATTACAATCTAAAAAAGTGTCTTTGATGCGGAGAGCTCTCACTGTATAGGTGTTACGCTCTCCTTTTACTGTTATCTGTATACTTCCCGATTAATTCCCTCTAGATGCAAAAACAGCTTGATTTTAAGCATGTGATTTATGATAATCTCCGAAGATTATTAAAGCAGGAGACGAGTTTCTTTCTTCCTTTTTAGCTTTGAATGAAATCTTTTATATCAGCGTTCGCCTATATATTATAAATTTCGGCGAACGCTGATATATCTAAATTTTCGCTGATATATCTAAAATTTCGCCGATATATCCAAATTTTCGCTGATATATTGTCTGAGCCTTCTCTGTTTTTAATCTATTAAAAACTTAATATAAATAATTGTGATTTATATTGTTGATAAATAAAAAACGTTCCTTACATTGTGTAAGAAACGTTGGACTTCTAAATTCAGTTATCGGTGGCCTCTAAACAGTCATATTCCAAATTGTTAAAGACAGCCAGTTCTCTTTTTCCTTGTAGTCCGGCATGATTTTTCCAACCAGGCGCCAGAAGAAGCGGTCGTGATTTAGATGGACCATGTGACACATTTCGCGAACGGCGACATAGTCAATGACCTTACGCGGTGCCGTTGCCAGCCTCCAATTAAATGTTAATTGCTGCTTTGAATCACAGATTTCCCATGTTGTTTTACTGTCCGTAATCCGTATTGAACGTGGATTTGTTTTAAAGTGACGTGATAGGAAGAGATACTCTTCTCCACTGTGCCCTACTCTGCTGGTAATAAAATCGTTTTAATGCTTGTTAGATTTTTTCATCTTCAAACTGCTTTACATAGATATGCAGTATTTCTCCTTCAAACCTGACATGTTCCTGCGTTATAACTCTGGTTACTTTAATTAAGAGATCTTAGGCTGATCAGCTGCTGATACCTCGTAATATACCAAGAGGTCTCTTTTTATTTCAATCCTCAAGGATTGGTTTCATGTATTTAATTTTTACTTTCACTATTGACCATGATAGGTTTATCAAAAACAAAAACCGTCATCGCCGTATCAATTTCTATATCAATATCTGTAAAAATACTCACAACTTTTGCATCCATCATTTCCTCAAGTTTATTCACCGGGATAGGATCCTTATAGATATTTTTCACTAATTCGGTTCTTGCTTCATGAACCATAATCTGTCCCTCTTTTGACTTAATCATAAACTTTTCAACATTCGTTAAATTTCCTTTCATCTCACAAATGACCCATGGACCTACAATACGAGTATTAATTTCTCTTGGTCCATTTCCAATGTGTTCCTTTCTTATTTCGCGGATCAGCATACTAAATTTATGTTCCAAATTCTTTGTCATTCTTGCTCTCCTTATATCATCATGTTTTTTATATCATTCGTTAGCAATTTCCGAAACCTTCATTCATACAGAGTTATTATGTTTTTCAGATCGATTGAAAGGTAGTTTTAGTTTTTTCCATTTATGAAGTTTTAATCTCCATTTATAACGAATCGATAACATACGAATAAATACAACGAACACAACTATGGTCGTCAATTCAATAGGACTGTTCCACCCAGACCCAATGCAAATCGCACACAAAATTGTAAGTACAGCATGGATTTCTTCCTTTAAAGCAAGTGGGGTTCTACCTGCTAACAAATCTCGTACCATTCCACCTCCAACACCAGTAAACATAGAAGCAATGACAATAATGCCTAGATCATGCTGCAGACTTTTTGCTAATAGTCCCCCTTGTATGGCAAAGGAAGCAAGACCGATAGAGTCAAAGAAATGTCCCCATCGTTTCCAATGATTAATCCATTTCCTCTCAACAAATATGATGATCGTTAGCGTTATAAGTACAATCAATAAGGATTGACGATCCCATATGTCAGAAATAGGGATATCGAGAACTAAGTTTCGAATCACTGCCCCGCCATAAGACGTTGTAAGTCCAAGGACAAAGATTCCAATAAAAGAATATTTGGCCTGCATAGCAACAAATGCCCCACTAGCTGCATAAGCAATAATTCCGATTATGTGTAAAACTGACCAAGTCAATTGATTTTTCCCCCTTATAATTATGATAAGTCTTTTTCTTCGAAGTAAGTGACTTGATTAAATTGTGTATAGTAGGAAGGCTTTCACTCTCACAATTTCAGACAATGTAAACTCTCCCTTTTTACAAAATTAAAAGCCCGCCATAAAATAGTGTGTGCATGACTTTACACAAACTATTTTATGGCGGGCTAATATCTAAGCAGTTTATCCTACTTGTTATCCATCTCACCATTAAACATATAAAAAAGACATAGAAGTAGGCAATTTGGCATTACTTAACATCCATGAACTTTTAGAATTTAATTATAATGCTTTTTTTATGTACTTTCAATAACAAATCTCCTTCAGAACAAAGTACGTAGAAAAAGCCCCCCCTATACTTATCACGCATAAAACGCCATGTCCTTATGTTTTGCATGATCTTTGAACATCCTGTCCTTCGTCAGATCTTTACGGGCAGTTATCTCCCACTTTCCTTCTTTGTTTCTCTCGAATCTTGATGCAGGAGTCTTACTGCCCGTTAAGAATGGGATAAATAGATCACCTTCTAAATCAAGAGATTTCGAATAACTTTTAAATAAATTTTTACGAGGAGGTCTAACAATGTATACAGTTAAAGAAGTTGCCAAACTACTTGAGTTAACCGATCATACTGTTCGCTTTTATACTGATAAAGGGTTAGTTCCAAATTTAAAACGTGACAAAAATAATAATCGTCTATTTGATGATGATTCAATAAAATGGCTTATAGGTGCAAAAAAATATAATATGATGTGGGATGTCAGTGGAAGACATTAAAAAATATGTAGATCTAAGTTTGAAAGGTGATTCTACCATTCAGGAACGTTATGAAATAATACTGAAGCAAAAAGAGGCTGCTCTAGCTCAATTAGAGGAAGCTAAATTAATGGCAGAGTTTATGATAAAAAAAGAAAAACACTATCGTGACATTATGGATCAGGTGATCCCTGATGATACCAATCCTGGCAAATGGCAAAAAGATAAAATGCCGATGGCTCATTTATAACTAGATTTATATAGAAGAAAAAGCATAAACTAAAAAAAAGACTGTTCGGTGCTAGAACACCAAACAGTCATACAAATAGCTAGGTTCTCTTCAAGGGAATCAGTGATGTTGGCAAATAATCCACCCTATCGCCGTGCTAAGCTCAAGGGTGATTATTTTTTGTCTCTAAAAGTTATGATGGGCAACACTAAACTAGCAAATGCTATCATGAGCATTAAGGTTTGCTCCAAAACTATATTCTCGTTAAAGGTAAAATTGACCTTGTCAGACACCATTCTTTCCCTATGCTGAACGAATGATTTCTTGCTCGATAGACTTTGCAAGTTGGACCGTTTCAAAGTCCACAAATTATCTATCGAATCAGATAGATCTCACCCAAAAGTTGGAGACTAGAAAGAATTGAATTCACATTCTTCGAGACTAGTTGATATTAATTAATTCATATGTTTGAGAACTAAATCATCCTAAGATCGAGAATTAATACATAAATTTAAATATTGTTAATTTACTTGATATTGTCTTTCCGTCTAAAGTCCTTTATTCACAACATTTGATTCTACCTTACAAGTTTCGTGAGTACTTTTACTATTTACAATCCATATTCCTACCAGTACTAATAATATCCCTGCTAATGTTGCTATTTTTAAGTTTTCATCCAAAAATATGAATCCAGAAATGACACCCACGATGGGAACTAGTAGTAACGAAATCGATGCTTTGCTTGCTTCTGTATGTCTCAAAATATGATTCCACATGACAAAAGCCAAGGCAGAGGCTACAACCCCGGAAAACAGAATATAAACGACCGGCATGAATCCCCAATTCGATTCACCGTGTTCAAATGAAAGAGTATATACCAATAATCCCATCGCTCCAATTGTCATTTGCCAAGTGGTAAATTGAATGGTATCACAATGCTTTAATTTCAGTTTATATAGCAAGTTAGCTATAGCCCAAGAAATAGCGGAGCTTAGTGCCAGTAACACTGTCCAAATGGATCCTCCTAAATGGATGTTCATTGCAAGAAACAAACCCACTATGCCTATTATAATTCCAAACGTCTTTCTTGCCGTCAACCGTTCACCGGGAATCCACCTATGTGCCATTATTGATAGAAAAAGCGGCATGCTGTAGGTCAAAACAGATGTAAGACCTGCACTAATGTAGTTAAGCGATAGTTGAATAGCAATATTAAAATAAGTTGTTTGTAGCAGCCCAACTAGAACCAACCACTTGAAATCCGATTTATTTGGCAGTGGTATTTTTCTCATCAAACACACACCTAGGAGGACGAAGGAACCGGTTAAAAATCGCAATGCAGCAAACTCTCCAGGAGGAAAAACGCCATTTCCTAATTTCATGATAACAAAATTAAATCCCCATATCAGACATAAAATGGCCATCGCAGCATTCATACGAAAAATTCTCTCCCTTAAATAATTATTCTTTTAGAAGTCTGAAGAAGATCATTCAACAAACGTTTGAGTTTCACAATTTTATCTAGTGTGCTAGAACCATAGATCGTAGTCCAATTAAATTTCTCGGTCGTTAGGTGTGTCCGTTCCTCGACCAGTTCTCAAATTTCACAGGTAGCTAACAACCGAAGATCAGCATAAAGGTTTTGACGAAATCTAGTCCATTTGTTTTCTTCATTCCATCTTCCTTCCTTTATAAAAAACTTTACAACTGGAATCAATTAGTGTCTAATATATAAAAATCATATTTTTAAGTCGTAAAACGACTTAATCGGAAGGAGTAAGACCGTGGAACTGCGTCAACTTAAATATTTTACTGTTGTGGCAGAAGAGTTGCATTTTGGTCGTGCTGCATTACGTTTACAGATGACACAGCCACCTTTAAGTCAACAGATTTTACAACTTGAAAGTGAACTGGGAGTAAAGTTGTTTGAGAGATCAAAAAGACATGTAGAGCTGACAAATGCGGGAAAGATTTACTTGCAAGAGGTTCTCCTCGTTCTTACCAAATTAGAGGAGGCTAAAGCTTCAGCACTTAGGGCACAAAATGGAATGGTTGGACGGTTAGTGGTGGGGTTTGTTGGATCTGCAACATTTGATATTCTTCCTATCATTGTTCGGGGGTTTCAGGAACAGTTTCCAAACGTAGATTTAATTCTTCACGAGATGCCTACACCAATGCAAATTGAGGCATTTCATAATAAGGAAATTGATATTGGTTTTGTAAGACCTCCTATTTTTGATCCGCTTTTATCACTCTTGTCAGTTTATCAAGAGTCATGTATCGCTGTCGTACCGAAGTTACATCCATTTGCGCAACGAGCTTCAATTTCATTGGAGGATCTGAGCAAGGAACAATTCATATTGGTGGAGAGGGAAATTTGGCCGAGTTGGTACGATGATGTCATCTCAAAATGTCACGATGCTGGTTTCAGCCCAATCATACGTCAAGGTGTGAAAGAAATACAGACAGTAATAGGGTTGGTTGCGTCAGGACTGGGTATTAGTATCGTACCAAGATCAACATCGAATTTTCATGTGCGGGATGTCACGTATGTGAACATCGAACAAGAAGCCCCACGTGTAGAAATGAGTCTTGCCTGGCGAACGAATGAAAATTCAAATTTAGTTAAACAATTTCTCGATACAGCAACAAAATTCATTGATTGCGGAAAGCATAGCAAAGGTTAAATGACATCGTGTTAAACCAACTAATACAATCCAAATTATCTTTAAAATAAGCAAAAAACCCTGCCTACTTAAGCTTATGTAAACTTCATCAAAAGGAAGTCTGATACGATCTGAACCATTATAGACATGAACAAGCAGTACATCTATCCTTTAGCTTTTCTTTGCTGTTTCTATATAAAGAACAAAACATACTTTCCTTGCTGAAGTTATTGTCGCAAATTTGTATGTACCTTGCTTGTTTTTCATAGCCTAAGAGGTTCGGAATGAGACCATTCCGAACCCCTTTATCGACAAACTGAGGATTATCAAATTTTCTGCTCAGCTTCTTTCGTTCATAATTCTATTGAAATCTTCTACTGATTTAGTTATTTCTTTTCATTAATCTAGTAGCAATATAAAAAGGCATCTAAAGCATGTATCCTGAGGCCCTCTCCTATTCCCTAATTCTAAAGTGCTCTGGCTAATAAATCCATGATATGGATTGCTTCTATTTTATCTTGCATACCCGTGCGGATGATTCCTTGCTTCATTTGAAGCAAACAACCTGGATTAGATGTAACAATTAGGTGAGCCTTTGTTTTCTTTACATCTTCCATCTTATCGTCCAATATCTGCATAGACATATCATAATTGGTCATATTGTAGATTCCCGCAGAACCACAGCAGCTATCTGCCTGATGCAATTCAACATATTGGGCTCCGGGAATACTACGAATGAGCTCACGCGGCTGATTTCGAATGCCTTGTCCGTGAGCCAAATGGCAGGAGTCCTGATAGGTGATACGAACATTCATTGGTTTGGTAAATGAAAGAGGAGGCAATTCTGCGAGTAATTCATTAGCATCGCGCATTTTTTCTACAAAAGCCATGGCGCGCTCCTTCCATTCCGGTTCATCATGGAACCAATGGTGGTACTCCTTTAAAGCAGCTCCACAGCCACCCGCATTATTGACAACAAAATCCACATTCGCTTTCTCAAACGCTTCAATATTTCGTTTGGCCAGTCCCTTCGCCCCATTCATTTCACCTGAGTGAGCATGCAGAGCACCGCAACAGGATTGATTTTCAACAAAGACTACATCACATCCTGCCTTTGTTAACAATCGGGCGGTTGCCTGATTGGTTTCATAGAACATGACATCCATCACGCATCCGGTGAAAAGTCCAACGGTAAAGAGTTTTTCCTTTTCGGCGTTCATTTTTAGCTGCCGCTTCTTTCTTTCTTTGGGAGAAGCAACTGTTTCCACCGCTTCTTGCATTTCAGCCAACGGACGGGGAAGAACCTTGATTAACCCGGTTTTGCTCGCTAAGTTTTGAAGGCCTGCTGCCTGGGCAGCCCATAATACAGTCCCCATCCATTCCATCCGTTTCGGATGGGGAAACAGGTGTTCAAATGCGATTTTGCGAGCCAACGGTGGCTTGGCTTGACTCTTTTTATTTTCCTCTATGACTACACGAGCCGTTTCGATTAAGCTTCCGTACGCGACACCTGCGGGACAGGCCGTTTCGCAGGCTCGACAACCTAAACAGGCAAACATATTTTTCTCGAATTCATGATCAATTGACAGTTTCTCGTTGGCTACTCCTTTCATCAAGGCAATACGTCCGCGTGGACCATAGGATTCTAGTCCTGTTTGACGAAAAGTCGGGCAGGCAGGTAAGCAAAATCCGCAATGCATACAGTTCATGATTTCATCCATATCGAATTTACGCAGCACCCCTTCGCCCGTTTTGGTTAATTTCATCGATTCACAGGGCTTCGCCTCAGTGGCTTTGGCATTTGCACTCATTTTTTCACCACCAGCCTGCGACGTTCACTATTGGCAAAGATCTTACCGGGATTCATGATATTGTTAGGGTCAAAAGCTTCTTTGATCTGTCGCATCAGTTCAATGCCGCCTTCTCCGACTTTCAAATGCAAATAATTCATCTTGGCAAGACCAACTCCATGCTCTCCTGTAATCGTCCCTCCAAGTCGTATGGCAGTATGAAAGATTTCCTCAAAGGCTAGTTCCACTCGGTGTATTTCCTCTTTGTCACGTTCGTCGGTCATACAGGTAGGGTGTAAATTTCCATCCCCTGCATGGCCAAAGGTACAAATCTGGACTTGATATTTTTCAGCGATGCGTTCTACCTCTTCGACAATCTCTGCCAGTCGGGAGCGGGGAACGGTTGCGTCTTCCAAAATTGTGGTCGGTCTTAAGCGAGATAGGGCAGAGAGAGCCGCCCTCCTAGCAGCAAGTAACCTGGCACCATCTTCCATCGTTTTTGATACTTGAACAATGGAGGCCCCTTCTTGTTTTGCAATCTCAGCAATTCTCTCAATATCACGGGTTACCAATTCCTCTGGCCCATCCTGTTCAACCAAGAGCATCGCTTTCATTTCCAGTGGTAAACCCAGTTTAGCAAAGTCGTCCACGACCTTCATGGTCCCTTGATCCATAAATTCCATTGTGGCTGGAATAATTTTAGACGAAATGACCTTTTCGACCGTTTTTGCTGCGTCTACTAGTTTCGTAAAGTAAGCGACTAATGTTCGTTTGGTTTCCGGAAGAGGCAGGAGTTTTAAGGTAATCTCGGTAATAACAGCAAGAGTTCCTTCAGAACCAACCAAAAGTCTCGTCATGTCATATCCTGCTACATCTTTCACATTTTTCCCGCCTGACCGCAAGACCGCTCCTGAAGGCAGCACATATTCAAGCCCCATAATATAATCTTTCGTTACCCCATATTTAAGACCGCGCATGCCTCCTGCACACTGTGCCATATTTCCGCCAACCGTAGAAATTCGCATGCTTCCCGGATCTGGCGGGTAAAATAAACCCGCTGCTTCTACTGCATTATGAAGGTCTGCGGTAACTACACCAGGACCAATTGTAGCTGTTAAATTTTTTTGATCGATTTCAATTATTTGATTAAAGCGCGTCATATTCAACACAATTCCACCATGAACAGGAATCGTGCTTGCCGCTAAGTTCGTTCCGGATCCCCTGGGTATAATCGGAATTTGATGTTCATTTGCAATTTTTAACACTTCTGAAACTTCTTTGGTCGTTCCCGGCATCACAACCGCATCTGGCATCGATTGAAAAATAGGTGTAGCATCATAGGAATACGTATACAAATCATTTGGACTATCAAGATACCACTTTTCACCTACGATCGATTGGAGCTGTTTTTTCATGACAGGACTAATTTTACTGTCTTTTTTCATTCCAGTGGTTTGCATAAGCCCTCCTGTTAATCGTGTGACTTTTATTGATTTAGATCTATTTAATAAATGCTCAGAAGATGACAAGTAAACCGGAAAAAATTATGGATGTTTCTGTAAGGAAACAAATATAACAGCCATTTAGATATATAGATTCTTAGTTTTTGCTTAGTATTGGGATTGGAAACATCGCTTCAATTATTTAGAAAAGGAGTAGCTGTCATTTTGCAGCTACTTCCTTTCTTCTATTTATCGATATACATTTATACTTGGCTCTATCAAGAATGCTCCCTTTCCTTATACAATGAATCTCTGTTTACAGTACTGTCTGAATCAGATAATACCTTTTAAATGTTGTATATAAGGTGTAAGCCAACGCCTTTTTTCTGTTTATTTACTTCACACCTAACAAATTAGGAAGGTATGTAGAAATACTAGGAATAAATGTAATTAACAGCAAAACGATAATGGCTGATATAAGAAAAGGAAGCGTGCTTTTGGATATCTGATATAGTTTCACCCTGCCGATTCCGCTAGCAACATAAAGATTAACACCTACAGGCGGTGTAAAGAGCCCAATCGCTAAGTTTACAGTCATAAAAACACCAAATACGGTCGGATCCACATTCAAAGATAGAATGATTGGAGTTAAAATCGGTACGAAGATATAAAAGGCTGAAACAGCGTCTATAAAAGCACCTGCAATAAGTAAGATTAAATTGATAAGCAACAAAATAACAATTGGATTAGAGCTTAGAGCCAGCATTGAATCTGCCATGGATTGGGCAATTTGCTCTGTTGTAATAATATATGCAAAGAGCGACGCCGAGCTAACGATGAGCATAATGACCGCTGTCTGTGCACCTGCTTCGTACAATATCTTATAAATCGTGTTTAGCTTCAGATCTTTGTAAATAAAAACTCCTACAAAGAAGCCGTAAAAGACTGCAACAACTGCTGCTTCTGTCGGTGTAAAAACACCTCCATAAATTCCGCCTAATATGATGACTGGCATTAACAAGCCCCAAATGGCATCTTTAAATGCACGCGCGATATCTTTTGTCTTTTCTAAATCTGATGCTCCAGCGACAATTCCAAATTTCGTACTCATGTTCTCTTGTTCTTTTGCTGTAATGACCGAGACATCCTTATTCCTTACATATATTGCTGCAACAATAAAGCCGACTCCAAGCAGTATTCCTGGAATAACACCAGCTAAAAATAGCCTTTCAATTGAAATGTTCAATTGCCCACCTGCTACAATAGCAAAGACAATCATGGCAATACTTGGTGGAATCACGATGCCAATAGCTCCTGAACTAGCTAACAAAGCACTAGCTGACTCTTTTTTCATTCCGTTTTTCACCAGGGCAGGAATTAAAATGCCCCCAATTGCAGCAACCGTTGCTGGTCCTGATCCTGAAATGGCCGCAAAGAATATTGCTGTTAAAACCGTTACAAAAATCATGCCACTTTTATAATGGCCGACACATGCATAGGCAAAATTGATTAACCTTTTTGAAATCCCTGCATATTCCATAATCACACCCGCAAGAATAAAAAATGGTATGGATAGCAGTGTGAATTTTGAGACACTGGCATATAAAATATCTGGCAATAGTGTAAAGCTTGAAGGACCCCAATTGAGAAATAACACGACTAGAGAAGAAGCAGCTAAAGAAATGGCAATCGGCACCTGCAATAAAACCAATATGGCAAATAGACCAAATAACAATATAGCTGTCATGCGCGCGTTTCCTCCTCTTCCTTTAATGATTTCCATCCGGTGATGCCAGATTCAATAGCACGATAAAGACAGAACAGGCCTCCAATTGGGAGTGTCATGGAGAAAATCCATTGCTCCCAGCCTAATACTGGAGTTGTCAAGTTCCTGTCCATTTGAAACATCATCATATCAAACCCATAATAAACCAGTAGGAAGAATACAATTGAAATAACCGATGTTGAAAATACGATGAGGATTTTTTTTAATAACAACCCGGATTTTTCAAATAAAAGAGAAAAACCAAGATGCGCGTTCATCCTTAACCCTACAGCTGCACCTAGAAAAGATAGGAGTACAAAAAGGTTCACAGTGATTTCTTCAGTAAAAGATAAAGGATAATGGAAAAAATAGCGTGACATGACATTCGCGAATGTGATAACACACATCACAAGCATCGTAACAGCCAGCAGCACATTTTCAATACGGCTTAAGATCTTTGACATCACAGCTTATCTCCCCTCTGAACTCTGCTGAAATTTATCTAGTAATTCACTGCCCCAAACGGGTTCGTATTTTTGATAGATGCTTTCCGAAGCATTTCTGAACGCTTCGATTTCTTCATCATTAGGATAGTAGAGTTCCATTCCGGCAGCCTTTAGTTCTTCAATTTGTTTTTGTTCTGTTTCACGTGCCTTTTCAATTTGGAATTTGGTTGCTTTTTTTCCTGCATCTAGAAGGATCTTTTGATCTTCCGGATGCATGCTGTCGAATTTTTCTTTATTCATCCCAAATATAAGCGGGTCATAGGAGTAATTCCACATGCTTAAATATTTTTGGACTTCTTCAAGTTTTGAGGATTTAATCACATCAATTGGATTTTCCTGCCCATCAATGGTTCCTTGCTGCAAGGCAGTAAACACTTCTGAAAATGACATGGCGGTCGGATCAGCTCCAAGGTTTCTCCACAAATCTGTATACATTTTAATACCTGGTATGCGTATTTTTAGATTTTGTAAATCCTCAGGTTCTTTAATTGGGTGGACATTATTCGTCACTTGTCTGAAACCGCTTTCCCCAAAACCCAGAAGTTGGATTTCATTTTCCTTTAGAATCTCTTTTAACGCTTCTCCGCCTTCCCCATTCATCGCTCTGTCAGCTTCTTCTAATTTTTTGAATAGGAACGGTGCCGTAACGACTCCTAACCGCTTTTCAAAAACCGAATAAATAATTGGAGAATGGAAACTGATGTCAGTAGAGCCCTTCATTAACATTTCCACGCCCTTCCCTGGATCACCAGCTGAAAGTTGTTCATTCGGGTATATTTTTACTTTAATCCGCCCTTCCGTTTTTTCTTCTACCTCATCTGCAAAAAGTTTTGCACCCATATACCACGTAGAAGATTCAGAAGTTGTAATGGATAATTTCAAATTATAGTTGCCTTTTTCTTTTGCAGCACCAGTGCTTACTGTACCGCATCCCGCTGTTAGCAACAAAAGGAAAGCGCTCATAATGAGAAGTGCCACCTTTTTTAATTTCATACTCCCTACCCCCTTTTTAGATTTAACTTTGTTATTACTAAAATTGAAGAATGCTAATTCAGTTCTTCTTCCATCCAGGAAGTTCATTACCTAAACTAAATATCCTCGTTTCGCTAGAGTAGTAGGTATACGATACGATTGTTTCATTGCTATCCTTTAAAATGGGATGGATGACTAACCGGGTGAATATAAAGGTGCCTCGTAAATTGGTGCCTAAATCCAGGATCAAGATATCATCTGGGCTGTTCGTTAAATCCACCCGGCCGCAGGTACCCGCATGATTAACAGCAATATCAATCCTTTTTTGTTAGCGGTTTCATTTTTTAGGGAGGAAAATGACAAACACTGCACTTTGGAGTATGTGTATAAGCACAGGAAGCTCCGTTACCTGTTCGTTATTCAATGATGTTTTTCATATCGTCTAACCAACGGATTTTCTATTTCCCTCTTTATGTAAATGACTATTGTTCTGTGTCCCCCCTTTTCCTTATCCTTATCCTTATCCTTATTAAATACTTTTGCAAGTTCCATACCAATAAGCAGTGTTTCAATAAACTAATGCCACATCTCGGTTATTACATGTGATACAATCTATAACTTTCTACTAACATTTAAATATTTCCTCTCACTTTTGCAATATTGCCATTGTATTTTTGCAGAATATGGCAATATTACTATAAAAAATACCAAGTAAAATTAAGAAATAGATAATAGGGTCTATAAATGGATCTATCTACTAAAGGACAGTAGAACCACGTGAATTTAAATTTAACTAAAAATTTAAACATTCCTGAATACAATTATTCCGTAGATATAAATTGCAATAGTGTACCAGAAATAGATATCAAATGTTTAAGAGTCATAAGCAATGACAAGTAGATCATGATCGATTATTTCAATGTTAATCCTCCACATATATTTATCGACTGCCCCGTGATATAGCTTGATGCAGGAGATGCTAAAAAAACGACAGACTGTGCAACTTCCTGAGGAAATCCGATTCTTCCTAAAGGGATATGTCCGACATAATCCATTAGTGCCTGCTTGGGTTGAACGCCCGAAATATCTCCCATTGATTCCGACATTTCTCCCAGCAGGTGTGTCTCCATCGCACCAGGACAGATCGCGTTTACCCTAATGCCTTTGTCTGCAAAAGCGACTGCCGCTGTTTTTGTCATACTGATCAACCCTGCTTTAGAAGCCGCATAAGCGACCGATAAAGGTCTCGGACTGTTTGCCGCAATGGATGAAATATTAATAATGGAGCTCCCCTTGGACATGAAGGGAACGACCGCTTGCATGAGAAAAAAAGAAGCTTTCAGATTAATATCCATAACGAAATCCCAGTCTTCCGAAGTAACATCTTGGAGAGGCTTAACTTGATTGACCCCTGCATTATTAACTAATACATGAGGTGAGCCTATTGAATGAACCACATCATCGACTACACTTGAAATCTCATCGATGTTTGACAAATCACACCCCAGTCCATATGCATTAATTCTAAGATCTTTCAACTTTCCTACGGACTGAGCTAAGAGTTCCTCCCTCCGGTCCAATAAAACCACTTCATAATCGTTTACTCCCAGTTCCTTTGCAATTTGTAATCCTAATCCCCTCGCTGCCCCCGTAATGAGGGCAATTTTTCGATTGCTGTTCAAAATCATCCCCCCTTTTTACGTGATGGTTTTGTTTACATTGACTTGGGTATTGTAATTTCAACTCCGACCCTTTAACAAAAGAAAATTCTGTAAATATATACTAATCAGGTGCCGTCCTAGCTTATAAGTTGATCTAAGGAAAATCGAACTGCACAAAACTACACAATGATATACAACTTCCTATTAAACTTTTACCATCACTTCCCTTGCTAGTATCTATCAAATAAGTAAAATAATATTTTACAATTTTGCCGGTAAAATTTCATTTCATTACCTCTTTTGAATTAGCCTATAGCTGCCCCTCCACATACCTTTATCACTTCACCTGTTACATAATCTGCAGAAGCTAAATACACAACTGCATCAGCTATGTCTTCTGGATTGCCCATTCTTTTTATCGCTTGGTTTAATTGATAATTCATTCCTTGAGTAATCGCAGTTTCTATCGGTCCTGGTGCAATGCTATTACAATTAATTCCGAGCTCGCCAACTTCTTTGGCAATCCATTTCGTCATGGCAATAACACCACCTTTTGATGCAGCATATGCTGGACCAGAACGACCATCGTCACCATTCTCTCCTTTATTACCGGATAAAGGACCACCCATAATCCCTGAAATCGAGCTAATATTGATCAATTTCCCAAATCCTTGTTTTTTCATATGGGGATAAATGGCTGCCTGGCAAAAAAGAAATGTACCCCTAAGGTTGGTATCAATATCTCTGAACCACATCTCATCCGTCATGTGCTCTAAATCTAGACGGGAACAAGTACCAGCATTGTTCACCACAACATCCACACGTTTAAAATGTTCAACCGTTTGATTTACTACATTAACAACTTGTTCTCTTTCTCTGATGTCGATACTGAAAGATAACACTTCAACTTCAGGGTTTACTTCATTAATTTGTTGTTTCGTATGTTTGCAGTCTAATAGATCAACAAGCACAATATGAGAACCCTCTTTCGCTAATGCGATGGCTGCAGCTGCACCGATTCCACGTGCGCTTCCAGTTACAATAGATACTTTATTTCTAAGTTTTTGAAACATCTTCATTTCCTCCTTAAGAGATTTAATTATTTATTTGTTCGAACCAATAGATTGAATCTTCTTTTTTACAAAGCTTAACCTCCTGATTAATGCAAGGTTCCCCCTCAACAAGGCGGGCTGTCACGCGTAGACCCTCATCCAGGTCTACTAAAATAACATGATAAGGAGCCTCCGCAGCTAACCTTTCTGGTGCAGCATATATTGTTGTATAAGAATAAATCCGGCCTCTGCCGCTTACCTTTGTTTCTACTAGTTCCTCACTATAACAATGGGGACACATGTACTGCGGTGAAATAAAGTCTTTCATGCAGCCTTCACAAGATAATAAGGTCATATCCATTATTACAGCCCCTTTCCTTCAAAAATATGGACCGTCGAATAAGCTCCAGTTCCCCCAAGGTTTTGCGCCAACCCAATTCTAGCTCCTTCAACTTGGTTGACCGCTCTTCCTTGAAGTTGATTCACAATTTGAACGATTTGAGCTATACCGGTGGCTCCTATCGGATGTCCACGTGAGATTAACCCTCCACTGGTGTTGATAGGAACCTTCCCACCCTGCTTCGTTAAACCGCTTTCAATCGCTTTCCAGCCTGTTCCCTTTTCAAAGAAACCTAAGTCTTCAATCGCTAGGATTTCGGTCATCGCAAAACAATCATGGAGTTCAGCGACATCAATATCGTTCGGGCCCACCCCTGCCTGACTATAGGCTTGGCGTGCAGATTCCTGAATTGCCCCAATGCTTAGCAGGTCAGGAATATCTTGCATGAGCGGCGGTCCAGAAGCTTGACTTGAGGAAATCACCTTTACTCCTTCATCTCTCGAGGTTATCACCACAGCGGCTGCTCCATCCGTAATCGGTGAGCAATGGAATAGTCCAAGGGGTGCAGTAATTGGACGAGCATGCATGATTTCTTCAAGGCTAGTTTCTTTTCTGAACTGCGCTTTTGGGTTATTCATCGCGTATTCTCGATTTTTAAGGGAGACCATGGCCAAATGTTCTTCACCAGCTCCATATTCGTACATATACCTGTTGGCAACGACTCCAAAAAATCCTGGAAAGGTAAGTCCAGATATCCCTTCATTTGAATCATTATCCATTGCTGAATTAATTGCTTGAGTCACCACGTTCGTCGGTGCTTGGGTCATTTTCTCCACACCTACGACCAATACGGTCTCATGTACACCGGATGCGATCATATGATACGCGTGACGAAACGCAATACCTCCTGAAGCACAAGCTCCTTCCATTTTCGTAGCCGGGATTGGTCCCAACCCTAATTCTTTTGCTAAGATTGACCCGATAATTTCTTGTCCCGATAATAGTCCGCCTAAAAAATTCCCTACATAAATCGCATCCACCTTAGGACTTCCTGCTTCCAGCAGGGCCTCCCTGCAAGCGGCTAAAGCAAGGGATTTCACAGAAGCTTCATGCTTTCCAAATTTGGTCATGCCCGTTCCTATGACAGAGACATTTCTCATACCATACTCCTCCTATATGATTCCCGTATTTCTTTGCGTAAGATTTTTCCGTAAGGACTTTTCGGAAGACTCTCGACAATATGAAGTTGCTTTGGTTTTTTGAAACTGGCTAAATGACTTTTGCACAGGTCGATCAGTTCCTGTTCCGTTACCATATGACCTTCACGGAGGACCACATGTGCACAAATGGACTCTCCCCACTTCTCATCTGGAATGCCGAATACACATGTTTCTTTCACAGAAGGGTGAAGATTCAATACCTCTTCTACTTCACGAGGGTACGTATTGGCCCCTCCACTGATGATGACATCTTTCTTCCGATCCACGATATGAAGATACCCTTCTGCGTCAACCCAACCTAGATCTCCAGTGTGTAACCAGCCATCCCTAAGGGTTTCTGCTGTAGCTTCGAGATTATTCCAATATCCCTTCATGACCAGGGATCCTTTGCAAATAATTTCACCAATTTCTCCCACTTGGACTTCTTCACCCGTTTCATTGACAATTTTCATGTCCACAAAGGGGCCCGTGGCTCCGCAAGAAGTTAGTCTTTTACCCAGTTCGTGTCTCGGCATGACGGTAATCGTCATCGGAGCTTCGACCTGACCAAACGTTTCTACAATTTTCGGACCTAATAAATCTATAGCCAATTTAATTTTTTTAGCTGCCATCGGTGCCCCAGCCATGTTGATCGTTTTTAAAGAACTAAGATCCCTTTTTGAAAAGCTTTCTTCATGAATCATGAGATTCACCATAGTTGGCACTAAGAAAACCGTCGTAATCCTTTCCTTTTCAATGGCCTCAAGAAAATATTCTGGTTCAAACTTATTAAAAATGACTTGCTTACTACCGAGAAATAAAGCACTGTGAGCAAGAAAGTTACTTCCATGTGTCAGTGGAGCGACATGTCCGACAATGTCCTCTTGTGTCATATCACAAGCAATGATCAAAGTTAAAGAAGAAGAAAGGATATTCCGATGAGTTAGCATAGCTCCCTTCGGTCTTCCGGTTGTTCCTGATGTATACATGATCGCATAGACATCATCTTCATGAATCTCAACCTTTGGTACTCTGTCGGGAAATGATGTCATCCAAGCTTCATACTCTTCTCCCACTCGTATCATCGGAATGCTGCTTTGTATCGACCCGACTAAATGGTCTTCTGCAATGAGTATTTTTGCTCCTGAGTTTTCTAGAGCGTATTCATGCTCTTTGAAATGAAGCCTGTAATTGAGAGGTACTTTAATAAGTCCCGCAAGAGCAATGGCTACATCCAATTCGATATGTTCCAGTCTATTGGACATGAGAATCGCGACACGATCTCCTTTCATTAATCCACGAGAGAGTAAAGCATTTGCTAAACGTAATGAACGCTCCTTTAATTGTGCAAAGGTATAAGTCCTTTTCCCATCATATAAGGAAGGATGCTGACTAAATTTATCAAATGACTTGAGGTATACTTTACCTAATGTCTCCATCTTTTCATTCACCTCTTCTAAATTGGATCGTTTGGAAACCAAGTTCTGGTTTGAACTCACGAACTGCCCGGATACCCTTTCCAACCTGAATAGCAAATTCAATCATAACAAGCACAGGATTTTTACCAGAGACGATATGCCCTCCGGAAACAATCCCTTGAGTATTTACATACGAGGCATGCATGTGACAATCCGTTTTGGCTTCCTCATTTACGCAGAGAAATCCCGTCCCATTTAAGACTTCTAGAGGCCCTTTCACAATAATGGGGTCACTGTAGATTACTTTTCCATTCGGATCAACTTCTGGATTAACAAATGTTGCCTCTGATACAGAGCCGATGCAGGTTACGATTCCGGATGTTACGTTGTATTTTTCATATTCACGGATAATACCTTCCATTAAATCAGTCCCTGTCGTTAACGTCCCGAAGATCATACCGTTTTCTTCATCATAAAGAGATTGATTTTCAAGTTTGTCCATAACCTTTACTTCTTTCATATCCAATAACAAGCCCTCCTCATCTTTTAATGACTTGCCTCTTTACTTAATGAGATACCTAGAAGCATAGGATACTATACTAATAAAGATGCCATGCTTACTCCTGTGCACTGCATCAATACTAGATTCTGACTTTCAACACTTAACTAATTAGCAAATTTCATGCCAACATGATTAATGTGATAACTGAAGGCATGCTTCATCTTCTTTATTGATGAAGCAGGTAACAAAACTATCGTAAGTGCTATGATAATTGCAAGATTGCTATTGCATAAACGCCATAACCAGAACATATTTTCCTGTTTTATGGTACTCCTTAAGATTCTCCTCCTTTTTAAGTTTCGTTTTTTCTAACTTTCCTTGATCTTTTTACTTGTTCGCAACCTTCCGAGCTGCATTCATGAGGAAAATCATTAATTTCACTATCTTTTCATTTCTACTAGTTGGCGATGACAACAACTAGTTAAAAGATATATAATGAAGCAAAGACATTATCATATTTGCAATCGTAGAATTACTATAAAGTGAGACTTCCATCAGTGGGGATTTTCTTCATCCCCCACTGATGGTTAGCGAAACTTATCACGCACAATACGCCACATCGTGTGGCTTCGCCTGACTCGGAAGTCAATCGCTCGTCGGATCTTTACGGGCAGTTATCTCCCGCTAATCTTCTTTGTTTCTCTCGAATCTTGAAGTGGGAGTCTTACTGCCCGTTAAGAATGGGATAAAACTAGCATTATTGCCACATGTTGATTTCCTGCGTAAACATTCACAGCTTTTAACAACATTACAGCATAAAATTTGGTTTCTTCTTATCGCTTTACAAACCGTATATGGATAAGGAAACATGAAAGCGCTGACAAAAAAGTTCAAAGCGATGAAAGAAAACCTCTGCATTCAAGCAACCTGATTGAGAGCGGATGGGAAGCAATAAATAGAACAAGCTGTTCTATTCATCGTACATACAGTGAAATCCGAGATATACAGCGAATTCCAAGATATATCAGGGAAATTCAAGATATATCAGCGAAATCCATGATATATCAGCGAAATCCGAGATATATCAGCGAAATTCAAGATATATCAGCGAAATTCAAGATATATCAGCGAAATCCGAATTATATCTGCGAAATCCGAATTATTGGGGTCTATCTGCCAACTACAGTTAGAAAAGGATTATTTAAAATTAGTAACTGTTTCATTTTGTTATGACTGTTTTTTGGAAACGAAATTTACAAATTCTTAGCGTTATTTTGTTTGGATTCTATAGCTCTAATATTTATTCATTTTTAGGTAAATAAGCCGAGGAGCAGGAGGTAGAAGATGAATAGAGATAAAATCATTGAAGATCCCATTGAATCCCAAATATTACTTAGTAATTTAATAGATAGTCTATATGACGGAATCACTGTAACAGACCCGCAAGGCAATACCCTCTGGTATAATAAAGCGTTCTTGCGAATATCCGGCTTAACACCATACCAGTTAACGAATTATACGAGCTATGAGCTTGTTGAAAAAGGTTGGCTAAAAAATGCTGCAGCAATAGATGTTATTAAACAGAAAAAGACGATCAATACGATTGTTAAGTATCCTACTGGTATAGAAGCTTTAATCACTTCAACTCCGGTTTTTGATAACGAAAACAACTTGCATTTTGTTATAAATAATGTCAGAGATATTACGGAACTGAATAAATTGAAACGTGATTTAGACGAAACGACCGCTCTAACTAAAAGTTATCGACAAACATTGCATGAAGTGCAGCTTTCTAACGTAGATGGTAATCAGATTATTTATCGAAGTCCTGTGATGGAAAAGATTGTTTCGCTTGCAAATAAGTTTGCTGCTGTTGATACCCCTATCCTCATTCTTGGTGAATCCGGGGTTGGTAAGGATGTACTTGCGAATTACATTCATTCTGTAAGTGATCGAAATAAGAAAGGACCTTTTGTTAAAGTAAACTGCGGTGCTATTCCCGAACATCTCCTTGAATCAGAATTATTTGGATATGAAGCCGGTGCTTTTACCGGTGCTAATCGTCATGGAAAAGCTGGGCTATTCGAAGTAGCAAATAATGGGACAATCTTTTTAGATGAAATTGGAGACATGCCTTATTCTCTGCAGGTCAAATTATTAGGGGTTCTCCAAGATATGAAAATTCATCGAGTAGGAAGTACAAAATCGATACCAATCAATGTGAAAGTCATTGCTGCCACCAATGCTAATTTACAAGAGATGCTAAAAGAAAAACGTTTTCGGGAAGATCTCTTTTTTAGAATCAATGTATTATCTCTTAATATCCCTCCCCTCCGTGAGCGGCCGGAGGATATATTCGTCCTTTTAATGCATTTTCTTACATTTTTTAACGAAAAACATAGGATGAAAAAGACATTCTCGCCCACTCTGATTGATTTGTTATTAGAATATCGTTGGCATGGAAATATTCGCGAGTTGAAAAATTTAGTGGAAAGGCTTGTTATTATTTCAGATGATGAGGAAATTGATGACTCATTACTTCCATCGTATTTACGGAATAAACAACGAGACGAAATTAACACTGTAAATAATGATGATTTCCAAAATACCACTGGGTGCACTTTAAAAGAAATGGTTGAGGAACATGAAAAAAAAGTTCTATCCTATTATATATCACATTATAAACCTTTAAAAAAATGTGCTGAGATGCTTGGCATGGATTTAACAACTCTTTTCCGTAAGAAAAAGCGTTATGGGCTTTGATCAACCTACCATTCAACATCTTGAAGGGATGTAAAAAAGACTGTTCGGTGCTAGAACACCAACATTCATACAATAGCTAGGTTGCCCTTCAAAGGGGATCAGCGATGTTGGCAATAACCCCCACCCTATCGCCGTGCTAGGTTCAAGGGTGGGTTATTTTTCGTCTAAAAAATGTTTGAAAACACCAATCTATAAAGAGAACAGAATATGAAACATTTTCCAAAAATAAGAGAATTTTATTCAACATCCTCAGTAATACCCTCTTGTTCGACACTAACTTCTTCCATGTTCTCTAAGATACGCTCTGCCATGAGTTTATATCCGCTCGTGTTTGGATGGAAATGATCATCAGCTAATAGCTCAATGTCGGAATCACTAAATAGATCAGCGGTTGGGATATAGTTTACATTCTCAAATTCCTCTGTAACGGATTTACTTGATTCATTCCAATCGTTCACAATCATTTGTAATTCTTCAATATCGCCAAAATAACGTTCGAATGGATTATAAAAACCAATTAAATAAATTTTTGTATCTGGATTTATTTCATTGATCTTATGAAAAATAGCGGTTAATCTCTCAAGATACTCTATTTTTTCTTCATTAAAAAGCTCTAAATGAAGGTTAGTAAAACTGTTTTTGACAATTTTCATCATGTCGTTTGCTCCGATTGTGATGAAAACAATATCAGCATGTTGAATTGATTCTGCAATCTCTTCCTTTTCCAGGCGTTTTAATAATTGGTCTGTACGGTTTCCTCTTTTTCCATAGTTTTCAATCGTGATATTTATATTATTCTCTTCAAATGTGTTATTTAAGATCCCGACATAACCGCTGCTTTTTGTTTCATCTCCTACACCTTGAGTAAGGGAATCACCTATTGCCACGACCTGTAAATCTTTATTGAATAATTTGATTACACCTTCTACTGCTTCCCTAACCTTTCCCCCGATATCTTCTGTTAGTGTACTGCTTTTACGATTCTCGCCATCTACAACTTCTTCCTCTTCTTTACCTGCCATATCACTAGAATCATCCTCGACCTGTTCCACTTTCTCAGGGCCTGTATCTTCAGAAGCATTCTCTTCATCCATTATCGCTTCATCTGTCGTTACAGTTATATTCGAAGTTTCTACAGCTATCTGTTTTGTTTGTTTAGGATTAGAATTGAAAAGAAATAAGTACAGGCTAAAGCATACTACTAGCAAACTAGTAATAATGACTATTCCTTTCAGTCTCCGCATTTTAACCACACCTATCGATTTATATTACTGTTTCATTATTATAAAAGAATCGTAAAATAATAAAACATAGGATATTGTATCATTTATTGTACTATAAAAATGGATACACACTCTTGGAATTTTATAATACAATGGGCTATAACTACAAATTTACACTTCATTTACCACATAAAAATCCCCTAACAAAACAAGGAAAAGATAAAACCCACACACTTACCTGAACGTGGGAGATACATGACAAAAGACCTATGTTCTTACTAGTGAACTAAAAGCCCTATAAAGTTGACAATTTGATAAAAGTAGATGCTGTTTATTTTGCAGCGATTAGCCGACTTTTTTATCATTCTTTATCATACAATTCTTTTAGAGGTGATAAAAATGCCAAGGGTAAAATATACGGACAGTGACGTTGCTTTAATGGCGAGGATGATGAGGGCAGAAGCAGAAGGTGAAGGGAAACAAGGGATGCTTATGGTTGGTAATGTCATTGTCAATCGACTAAAGGCTAATTGTTTAGATTTTAAAGATTTAAGGACAATACCTCACGTGATTTTTCAAGTGCAGGGAGGAAATTTTTCTTTTGAAGCCGTACAAAAAGGCAATGTGTTTTATCAAAGAGCAAGAAGCGAAGAAAAAAGATTAGCCAAACAAACGTTAGACTATTGGAGAGAACATCCTTCAAAGTATGCTCTATGGTATTTTAACCCGTATGCTCCATGCCCGCCAACTTGGTACAACCAGCCAATTGCAGGACAATATAAACAACATTGTTATTATGAGCCACAGGCTAATACATGTGAAAGTGCTTATACTTGGTAAATCCCCACATATTGTGGGGTTTTTTGAGCATTAACCCTTTTTCTATCAATGCCTTTCGTTAAGTGTAACTTTTCACATTCTATAACCAATTATCAAATACCATGAAGGTACTAGTAAACTTGGCAATTATGGTCTAAGTTAATGTATATTTGTATTCATAAAAACTTGAAAGGCTTAAGCCATTCAAGTTTTTTAATGAAAATTTTTTTTACTATTTACTCTCTTCTTTAATAATGTACTTATCAATGATTGATTTTGGCCTATCACCTTCTGTGATTTGGAAATGATCTCCGTACTTGTACTTGGAAGGAAGTTCATGGTCCTGTGGATGATCACAGCATCCAAATGACTTGTTGCGGGCCTGTAACTCTTTTGAAAACTCTATTAATCTAGTGAGGCAAATATGATTTTTAAACTTTATTACGATGTTTTTCAGAACTCCCCATTAGAGTGACAACTTCGGTAATATTCTTTTTAATGATTTTTAAAAAAGATAGTGTGAAACGATTTTCACAAACGACTTTTCAATATTCAATAAAGCATGCTCATCAAAATCAAATTTAGGATGATGAAGTGGGAAATGAGTACTTTTATTGTCATTTCTCGAACCCACTTTGAAATAAGTACCTGGTTTTTCTTTTAGAAAATAAGCAAAGTCCTCAGCCCCCATGGAAGGTTCCATAACGATAACCCCTTCCTTAGTAAACACTTCTGATAAAAGTTCGCTTACAGTTTCCGTTTCTTTTTTATGATTAAACAATGCAGGGTAGCCATTAAGATAATCTATTTTATATGTTGCATGAAAGGAGCTAGTAATTCCCTTTACAATGGAATGAATCTCTTCCTCCACCTGCTTTCGAACATTTTCATCAAATGTACGGACAGTACCTTCAATTCTAGCAGTATCAGGTATCACATTAAATGCAGTACCAGCTTGAAAAATGCCAATAGTAACAACAGCAGATTTCAATGGGTCAATTTTCCGACTAACAATTTGTTGAAGAGAATTAACGATATTCGTTCCAATTACAAGTGCATCGATAGCCTGATGTGGAGATCCTCCATGTCCACCTTTTCCTTCCACAATAATTTCAAATTTATCTACAGCTGCCATCCTATACCCTTCTCCATAAGCTACTTTTCCTAATGGAATATTCGAGGCAAGATGGGCACCGAATACATAGTCTACTCCGTTCAAAATCTTTTCCTCAATCATAAATTTTGCGCCACCAGGAGGCTTTTCCTCTGCATGCTGAAAAACAAAGATAATTGTACCTTTTATATAGTCCCTGTATTTGCTCAATATCTTTGCTGTACCTAATAAAGCAGAAGTGTGACCATCATGTCCGCACGCATGCATGACACCCTTATTTAGTGATTTATACGGAACATCTTTCTCATCATCGATTGGCAGGGCATCAAAATCTGCCCGTAAAGCGATTGTTTTTCCTTGTTGTGCTCCCTTTAGAACCCCAATGATACCGTTTCCACCTATTTTTGACTGCACATCAAGTCCAAAGTTTATCAATTTTTCTTCGATAAACTTTGCAGTATTTACTTCTTCAAAAGATAACTCTGGATGTTGATGCAAGTATCTTCTCCAACTTTGGAGCTCCTTAAAGGATTCATCTATTTTAGTGAAAATGGATTCTACCAACTTATTGCCTTGTAGTGTCGTCATATTAATCCCTCCATTTTAATAGAAAATTTTATTTATAAAACTGCACCACCTGAAATTTTTATGGATTCCCCTACATTAGTTAGTAAAAATGCAACCGTGTTAGCCACTTCGATAGGTTTTATAATTTCACCAGATGGAAGCTCAGTCTTTATTTTTTTCAAGCTGTCTTTAATAACTTAAATCGTTTCGTTGAGCAACTGCCATAATGGCAGCTTTTCTCATTGCAGTAACTACATATCCAGGACACACGGCATTTACGCGATTATGATGTTGAATAGCTTCTAAAGCAAGCGACTGAGTATGTTGTTCCTTATACGTCAAATTTTAAATCCACTATCTTGTTTAAAATAAATAGTTATAACTACGAAAATTGAATTACCTCTTCTACTAAATTATTAAAAATACCGTAATGCGCCATTTATGATACCACCTTTTCCAGTGGTCGATCGATTGTTGCTCCTCCTCCTCTTTTCCATACAGGGATTGTAATCTCTTTTTCTTTTCTTTCTATTTTGTATTGTTCCATTCCAATTTCTTTATTTCTCTTAATTTCATTTTCAAGGTAATCTTCTTTCATGTATAGTGTCAATCCATTTTCTTGAAGTAATCTTAACTTTTGTTGGAGTTCAAAATCTTGTTTTTGTAAGTTTTTTTATGACAAAATCATTCTATGGAACCTGTCACTTCCTTGTTAAGCTATAAAAAGGATAGTAAGATGTTCATTTCTCCAAACAAAAAAACACTCACAAACATTGATATATCAACATTTGCTAGTGTTTTTCCCCACTGTTTCTTCTTTTTACTTATCTGTTTAATTGTTTCACTTTTATAGGCTTCTTTTCCCTGCTTAGTTTGATGATTTCCCCGATAATACTGATTGCAATTTCTTCAGTTGTTTCTGAGCCAATTCCCAACCCGATTGGAGAATGAACCTGCTCCAACTGTTCTTGTGTGACTCCTTCACTTTTTAATTTTTCAAATATGTTGATGACCTTTCGCTTGCTGGCGACCATCCCAACATATGCAATCGGAAATTGCAGTGCCATTTTTAATGCAATTTCATCACGATCTTTTGTAACAATCACCACGTAAGATTTTTCATTGAGGTTGGCTTCAAGCATTGCTTCTCCAATATCCTCATTCACAAAAAGGTTGGACGCATTAGGAAAACGTTCCTTCGTACAGTAACCAATCCGATCATCGACAACGCAATAAGGATATTCAAGAAAATCAGCAAGCTTTGCCAACGCATAGCCTAAATGACCGGCACCGGCCAGAACGAGTTCAGGCCTGCTTGTATAGACTTCAATAAACACCCGCAACGTTCCGCCACAATTCATTTGAATTCCGTCTTTTGCATGTTTATTCAATTTGTATTCAACGATTTTTGATTGACCCTTTTGAATCGCCTTTACACTCTCTTCGATAATATAGTGTTCAGCCAAGCCCCCTCCGACCGTTCCTTCAATCGTACCATCACGATAGACAATCATTTTTCCTACATGACTAGGTGTCGAGCCTTTTGATTCAATAATCATGGCTAAAGCAAAGGTTTCGTTTTGACGTGTCAGCATGGCCACTTTTTCCATCAGCAGCATAAGTAGCTCCCCCTTTTTTAAGCATTAATTCGATTGATATTGCTTCATGCAAAGAAAATAACGTAAAAGATTTAAGGCCACTGTTTTTCTGTATATTGCAGTGGAGCGCTGATCGTCGATTGGATTAATGATTTTGTCGAAGGCTGCCACAATCTGAGCGATGTCTGCTTCTGTTAGTGGTATGGTCAATCCATACAACTTCTTCTCAATATCAATGGAACGAACGATAGTAGGTCCGACCGCACCGAATGCAAAGCGAACATCCTCGATTCGAACACCATTTATCCGGATATATCCTGCAAACGATACTTTAGCAATTGCGTCTGCGTTGCGGTTGCCGATTTTCTCAAAAACGATATGAGAGCCTTCTTCTAATACGGATGGCAAGATAATTTCAACCAACATTTCATTGTAATGACGTTGAACCCTTCGTGGCCCTTGAATAAAATCATTAATCGCTACGACACGGTCACCATGAACGGAGCGCAGCAAAAGTTTTGCGTTGTATACATATAATAATGGCAGTGTGTCCCCAGCTGGAGAAGCGTTGCAAATATTTCCTCCCAATGTCCCTCTGTTTCTAATTGCCGGTGCCGCAATCGTTTTGATTGCCTTCTTTAATGGGATTGGAATGAACGGGTCTTCAAGTAAATCGCTATAGGTACAGCAGGCACCAATGTGGAGATCCTTATGATTTTGATAGATCCGCTTTAGCTCAGAAAGGTGATCTATAAAAACAATTGGTTTAGGGATTTTCGGGGGGACTCCCCTTCGACTTTTGTGAAGGACCATGACATCGGTGCCTCCAGCAATGATTACACAGTTTTCTTTATTCAATTGGGTCAACGTTTGGTCTAAACGATCGAAGCGATACGCGGTTATTTTTTCTGCCATAAGCCGTCCCCTTTTTTAGCTGCTAGTTTAATCGCATCAACAATCATATTGTAGCCCGTACATCGGCACAGATTTCCGGAAATACCTTCACGAATGTCACCCTCTGAAGGATAAGGATTTTTGGATAATAAAGCTGCACTTGCCATGACCATTCCAGGAATGCAATATCCGCATTGCACTCCTCCAGCAATTGAATAGCTCTCATCTAAAATCTTAAATTGGTCCGTTTCCATGATCCCTTCAATCGTTTGTATATCAGCCCCATCAATCGAGCCAATTGGTATAAGGCAGCTGTTTTGCAGGAGGTTATTCACAAAAACACTGCAGGCTCCGCATTCGCCTTCACCGCAGCCTTCCTTTGTTCCGATTAACTCAAACTCATCTCTTACTAAATCTAGTAATCTTTCTGTGGCAGGTGCGTTAGTTTCAACCACTTTTCCATTAAGTGTAAATTTAATCAACCTCTTCACCTTCTCTCACCCAAAGACTTTCAATAATGACTTCTGGTGTAATTGGAATTTGCTGAAAAAAAGTTTGCAGTGCATCCTCGACCGCTGCTTGGACTGCTGGAGCGCCGCCTATTAAAGTCAATTCACCTGCCCCTTTCGCTCCGTATGGACCATCAGCATATGGATTATCAAAGACCTTGCTTTCGATCGAAACAACGTCTAATGAAGTAGGGGGTCCATAATCTGTTATGCTTTTTTGCTGGATTCTGCCCTGCTTTGACGTCATCTTTTCTAGATAACCGTACGCTAATCCTTGGGCTAAACCACCGTCAATTTGACCTTTCATAATCCGTTCATCAATGACCTTCCCAACTTCATAATTGCCGTATACTTTTTCTAACTTTACATTTCCTGTTAATCGATCAACTTCTACTTCAACGATATTAACACCCCATGAATAAGCCGGGTAGGCATCTCCAGTGAAGGTTTTCTCGTCCCAAGGAATCATTTCACGGTGAACATAGTTCTCTACTATTTCCTGTTCCACCCCTATTTGCCACTGAGCCTTAAGTTTTTTTGCGGCACGTTCAAGCAATTTTCCCACGATCATTGTCGTCCTGGAGGCTACTGTCGGACCGGAGTCGGGAACCTCTTTTGTATCGGGATAAGGGTATAAAATTTCTTCATACGGGAGATCTAGTTCTTTGGCGACAATTTTACACAGCGTCGTCAAAATGCCTTGTCCTATATCAGAATTTGAGATTTTTAGCATAACCTTTTCGTCCTTTGATTTAGCCAGCTTCACCGTTGCTTTAATATGATCTCTTTCACCGCTGCCTGTAAATCCACATCCGTGGAGGAACAGCGACGTTCCTATGCCTTTTTTATAGCGATGATTTTGCTGATTGAAACGCTGAAACTCCCCTTTTTTCTTATTGTAATCTGACACGTTGAGCAGGTCCTCAATCATTTCTTCCATTAATATTGGGTCGCGGAATTGACCTTTGGTGATGGTGGGGTCTCCTTGTTTGACGAGGTATTTCCGTTTATATTTAAGTGATTCGATGTTTGCTAGTTTACTAAGATGTCCCATATGACTTTCGATTCCGGCAAAGCTTTGTGGAGCACCAAAGCCTCTGAAGGCACCGTTCGGAACTGTATTGGTTTTTAAACAAAAGCCTTTTGCATGAAAATGAGGAATTTTATAAACACCTGCACTGTTTATTAATGCGCGCTGCAGCACGACAGAGCTCAATCCCTCATTCGCTCCGCCATCAAGAAAAATGTCAACACACATGCTCAAAATATTTCCTTCCTTATCAAGGGCTGTTCGATATTTGAGTTTGGCAGGATGCCTTTTTGTCGTAACCACCATATCCTCAGAACGGTCGAACACGAGCATCACCGATTTTTTGACTGCTTTTGCAGCAACGGCTACATGACACGCCATCATCGAAGGATAATCTTCTTTTCCGCCAAAACCTCCGCCAGTAGGGCTTTGAACAACTCTGACTTCATCTTCACCACATGCTAAAGCGCTTAGCAATGCATTTTTTATATAATAAAGACATTGCATCGATCCCTGGACAACAATTTCATCATCCTTATAAATGGCAAGCATACCTTGTGGCTCAAGGTAGACATGCTCCTGATAGCCCGTATCATATTCTTCTTCGATAATTTGATGAGCTCCCTGCTCGATAGCTGAAATATTTGCTAAGCTTTCACCAAATTCATAGCTTGCAAAACACGCGGATGTTGATTTTTGTTTGATTGCTTCTTCCAATGTATAAATAGCTTGATGTTCTTCAAATTCAATCTTCACTTCATCTAACAAACGGTACAGGATATTCAGATCTGTTCCAACCAGCATGAGAATCGGCTCACCAATATAATTGACCCACTCACCCGCAAATATGGGCTGATCTTCTTTGATCATTTTGACATAATTCGGTCCGGGGATATGCTCGGCACCAACAGCTTCATATCCTTCTGGAAGGTTTGGTAATTGAATAGATATGATTTTTCCATAAGCAATTGGCGACCGATACAAAACACCATAAACCATATTTTCTACTTTCACGTCACTAATATAGGCCAACTGGCCAGATACTTTCCCTTTATGGTCCTTTTTTGGCACTGAGGTGCTTATGTCTTTTAGATTCATTGCAACAACACCCTTCGACTCATTTTTATCCCATTCTTAACGGGCAGTAAGACTCCCACTTCAAGATTCAAGAGAAGCAAAGAATATAACTGCCCGTAAAGATCCGACGAAGGACAGGACGTCCAAGTCAGGCGTAAGCCATAGGAAGTGGCGTACTAAGCGTGATAAGTCTCGCTAACCATCAGTGGGGGATGAAGAAAACCCCCACTGATAGAAGTCTCACTTTATAGGTGACATATTATTGATACAAACCTCTTCCTACGATTTTATAGATAAGAATGATATTTTATGATTAATTTCATGAAAAGACTATTGTTGTTTTTAATTATTTTTTAGGCTTTGTTAAACTTGAGACCTTATTACCTTTTATATTTAATAAATTTGTTTGATTCGCCCTTTACAATTGGCATAAACGAAACAGATAGGAATCAATCCTTACATCATTTCTAGTAAATAAAGCTATTTTACTTTTCCCCCACAAATAAAAAAAGCCCGATAATTGAGCTTATTCTAAGTTACCAATCTATTACGTTTACTCTTTCATGTAATTTTTAGATCATCGCAAAAGTAGATGAAGATCGATCATGTACGTGTCATTCATTACCTTTTTCATCAATTCATTTTCACTACATCAATGGCTTTTTGGTAATCCGCTGGCGTATCAACATCCATTATTACTCCCGGGTCATCTACATTAAGGTATTCCTTTTCGTAACCGCCCAGGACCACACGCAAATTACTTTCTGGATTGGTTTCGAGAATTTTCTGTTTCACTTCGCTTGATAATTTGATGGGGTGACCACCTTTATAATTAAAGCTTGGAATCACTACGTTCCCTTTGTGTTTTGCTATTAGCTGTACGGTCTCTTTTTTAACAAGCGGACAATCTCCGGGTGTTAGAAAGAAGTTTGGGGCATTTACTTCTTTGCAGCCCCTTTGAATTGAAGTAAACATTCCCTGATTAAAGTTTTCATTATAAACAACCTTTATCTTAAATGAAAAGGCATTTTCATTGCAGATTTTTGCAATTTCCTCTTGAATGAGTTCCACTTTAAACCCAGCTACGACGATGACTCTGCTGCATAATCCTTCAAATTTAGAAATCGTATGCTCCAACACGGTCATTTGCCCCAGTTTCAAAGTCATTTTAAACGCATTCGCTCGGCTGGAATATCCAGCAGCTAAGACGATGGCTTCCATTTTTATCCCCTTCTTTCTACTGTTTAGTAGTTTTGTCACTTTATCCCATTCTTAACGTGCAGTAAGACTCCAACTTCAAGATTCAATAGAAACAAAGGAGATAAGTGGGAGGTAACTGCCCGTAAAGATCCGATAAGTTTCGCTAACCATCAGTGGGGGATGAAGAAAACCCCCACTGATGGAAGTCTCACTTTATTCCCACATCGTTTACATTCCCATCCAGAGTTATGCCAAACTTTGTTTCACTTATGGTGAAATTTTCAATTTGAACGATATCACAACAAGGTCCACACCAGGTATTTCTTATTTCTCTCTACCATTTTTCGAGTTTCTTTCGGTAAGGAATGCCACTTCTTATTAGTAACAAGCGAAACCACTTTACAACGAAGATTCTGTTTTATGCCTTCTTTTGCTTTAACAGCTTGGCTACGAGTATGTTCTCATCTTTATCCATTTTTCCGCCTTTCAATGACATTTTCTTTGATAATCCTTATGATCTATCATTCTTTAATAGACCATGTCCCGTAAGGGAAATTGTCTTGATAATGCCGCGATGGAGAGTTTCTTTGGCGTGTTAAAATCTGTATTGCTTTATTTACAAGAATTTGATAGTTTCGAACATTTTGAAGAGGAATTGAAGCAATATATTGAGTACTATAATCACAAACGCATGAAGGCAAAATTAAAAGACCTAAGCCCGGTAGAATACCGAACTCAGGTCTTGGAAGCCGCTTAATCAAATATGTCTAACATTCTTGGGTCAGATCAAAGACCACTCGGCTCTATTTTATTTAATCTTGTCCTATTTTCAAAGCTTCTTCCGCATTTTTGAGGTCTTGAGAAACTTGTTCTTTGATATCATATGCATGGTACATCTCTTTTTCTATCATGTATTGGGCAATTTTATCATGAAGGCCAATCGCAGTTTCGAGTTCACTTTTTAATACTTTTTTAATTTCTGGTGTTGCTGTCTCTGTAATAGCCACCGCCAATGATCTTACACCGGATTTGGCAGACAGCAGCAGGTCAGTTGCAATTGTTTGATCATCAATAATATCTTTAAGAGTATTTAACTTTTCTGTTTTAGTAGTCATATATATCCTCCTTTTATGCTTCTCCCAAAATTTTTGATAGTTTTTTGACCGCATTAGTGGATGCTTCGACATCTTCTTCTAATATCTTCTTTAAATCTTTATCTTCTACAAGCTCTAACATAGCTGTGCCTTTCTTTACACAGGACGTTTTAAATAACAATACTTCATGTACTTCTAATTTTTCATGCATAGCAATGTCTTTTGTAGCCATAGATAAATTCCCTCCAATTTTTATTAATCCTTCTGTTTTGATATGTACCCGATTCCCTTATAAGTAAACATAAAATGAATAAATGACAAATGAATGCCACATACCTTTCACCCCCATTATTCCTTACTCATTGATTAATGACAGTTACTCCCTCGATTTTTTGTACACAATTTTTTTGTATGAATTATATATGTGATCATAAAAAAACGTTCCTTACAATGTGTAAGAAACGGGATTATTTACGTTTTTAAATCTTAATCAGACACCGGTGCTCGGAGTCAAACCGATAGCTTTCAAATTTTTAAAAATAGGCTCTTTAGATCCTAGTAAAGTCCCTCCATTCCATTGGTAAAAGCCCTTGATATTTCTGAGTAAGAAAACGATCGTCAACTAATACAATCACTCCTGTATCTGTCTCAGACCTGATTAATCGGCCTCCTGCCTGTAGCACCTTGTTCATTCCAGGGAAGGTATAGGCGTAATCATATCCGTTTTTTCCTGTTGTTTGAAAATAATCTTTCATAATATTTCGTTCTAGGCAAAGCTGTGGCAAGCCTACTCCGACAACGATAACACCATTAAGCCTATTCCCTTTCAAGTCAACACCTTCAGAGAAAATACCACCTAATACAGCAAAGCCAATAAATGGTTCCGACCTTTCTTCTTTAAACTCACGTAAAAATTGTTCCCGTTCATTCTCATCGAACCTGTTCGTTTGAATGATGGTGCGGATTTCAGGACAGCTTGCGGTAAAGTCTTCATATACACTATTCATATAGTGATAGGAAGGAAAGAAAATCAGATAGTTTCCACTTCGTTCTCTCAAAAGCTTTGAGAGCATGTCAATGATCTGCTTTTTTGTATGGTCTCTGTCGTGGTACCTGGTCGATAATGGTTGAAGAAAGACCTCTGTTTGTTCTTTTGCAAATGGTGAAGGAATTGAAAGTGTGTAATCCTCTGATGTACCACCAAGCATATCCAAAAAATACTGAAGTGGTAATAGTGTGGCAGAGAAATAGACAGTTGTTCGAAACTTTTTACGAATCTGCTGCAAATGATGAGAAGGATCCAAACAAAACAGTTTGATATGAACCTCATTTTTCTCCGTTTCCACATATGTCACATACCGTTCATCATAGAGCTTTGAGATTCGAACAAATCCCGCTGCGGCAAAATATGTATCTAATAGCGAGGTTTGGTCGACTGATTTTGTTGGTTGCAATAATTCGAACTCAGCGTTACGAACAAATTCTTCAACCATGTTGATGAGGTCCTCATCTATTTCCTCCCACACAAGATGCCCTTTCTCAGAACACTTTTTCTTCATTTCAATAAAAGATTTATTGATTTTATGAACAGATTCATACAAATCGGACCCTTTATAGGCACGTTTTAATGTAAGAAAATCTGACTTTTGTAATTCAGCTGAAAACATCTCTCGGGCTCGGTCAACTAAATTATGAGCTTCATCGATTAATAAGGCAGACTGTCTTTTATGGTCATCAAAAAATCGCTTTAGTGACACTTTCGGGTCAAAAATATAGTTGTAATCACAAATAATGGTATCTGCTACAAATGCTAAGTCTAAGGAAAATTCAAATGGACAAAGCGTATGCTTTCTCGCATATTCCTCGATTGTCTGCCGATTAATAAAGGTTTCATGAGAGAAAATATCTAGAACAGCCTCATTTATGCGATCGTAATATCCATTCGCAAATTCGCAATACTCCTTCTGACAAAGGGTTTCCTCTTTAAAACATACTTTATCCTTTGCCGTAATTGTAATAGCGCTCATACACAAGCCTTTCGTTTTCATAATTGAAAAAGCCTCTTCGGCGGTTTGTCTTGTGATTGTTTTTGCCGTTAAGTAAAACATTCGTTCAAGCTTTCCTTCTCCCATCGCCTTCACTGTTGGGAAGATAGTAGAAATGGTTTTTCCAATACCAGTAGGTGCATTTGCAAAAATATTTTTTTCCTCTGATATGGTTTTATAAATGGCACCTGCGAACTTACGTTGACCCTCTCGATATGCTGCAAACGGAAAGGACAACTTTTTAATGCTGTGATTTCTTCTTATTCGATGGTTTTCCATAAGAGAGGCATAGGGAAAATACTGCTTTACAAGCTCATTTACAAACTGTTCGAGTTCCTGAAACGTAAAATGTCTTTGAAATTTCTTTTGCTCTTCTGTAACAGTATGTATGTAAGTTAATTGGACATTCATTTCTTTCTGTTCATGATCTTTTGCATACATATAGGCATACACCTTTGCCTGTGCCCAATGTACAGGGTATGTCTCCTCCTCGATTTCACTCAAGTCTTTTGAGGTTGACTTAATTTCATCAATAAGGATGTCATGATCACGAAGAAGCACCCCATCACAACGACCTTCAATCATGAACATCAGCTTTTCATATTCCATTTCCGTTTTAAGAAAAACTTCCTTTTGATCTGATTCTTGATACGTACTTTGTATGGCCTTATGGGCTTTTGTCCCTTCCGTAAGGGTTGCATGAGTCCGAAATCGATTATCAATACTTCCACTTCGAAACACATATTCAACTAATGTACGGACAGAGAGCTTTATTTCGGGTAGCATGTCATCACCTAATCGTTAAAATCATTAGTTATATAGTACAAGGTGTAATAGAAATTGACAAAGGTAAAGTTAGCTAGTTAGGTAAATTAAAAAAGGTTAAAAAGGTAGGCCCATACATCTGGTTTACTGTCTACTGTAGCGGATGCTCCTTCTTGTTAGTAGTATTGACATTCCCAGCCTCGACTTTCATCAAGTTAATCGCTTACAGAGTTACCCGGCACCTTTTTAGAAAACTTCGCAAAAACCCTATCCAATTCCTTTTAACCGTTCCACTATCCATCACATTTAGGGGTATGGGGATTTTGTACGGTACATCTCGCCAATATAAATCAGCGTTGTTTTAAAAAATGCCGTTTTTTAAATAATAACGATCATTTAGGAGAACCTAGTTTATAAACAGAAGACAGGAGTACGAAAATGGAAGAAAGCCAAAACACAAATAACAAGACTTTTTGCATGAGTGAATACGATGTTTTAAAACGTGCAATCCTGTGTCAGCCACAATATATGACAATCCGTGAAGTCATTAATGAAACTCAGGAGCATTTTAAAAATGAAGGTATCCATATAGAACGTGCCCTCGAGCAGCACGGAGACTTGGTCAAAACGCTAAAAAATAATGGCATTGAGGTTATTTTATTGCCTTATCATAAAAAATATCCTGAACAGGTATTTACTCGTGATATTGGATTTACACTAGGGCAAACAATTTTTGTTGCTAAGATGGCTACGGATGTTCGGGCAGGGGAGGAAAACGTTCTTAAACAATGGCTGGATGATGAAGAAATCTCTTATTATAATTTAGAGGGAGAAAGAATTGAAGGCGGAGATGTTGTGATTGACCAGGAAACAATTTACGTGGGGCTAAGCAATCGAACGAACCAAAAAGCTGCTGAACAATTACAGCTTCTTTTGACTCAATTCAATGTCATTCCCATCCCGTTTAAAGATAAATACCTGCATTTGGATTGTGTATTTAACGTCGTTTCACCTGAAGTGGCCCTGATTTACCCAAATGCCTTAACGAAAAAAGACATTGAGCTTTTCTCTTCACGCTATGAATTAATTGAAGTTTCGGAAGAAGAACAATTTCAATTAGGCACAAATGTGTTAAATATTGGCAACAAAAAAGTATTAAGTCTGCCGGTAAATGAGAAGGTAAACAAACAGCTTCGTAACCGAGGATTTCAAGTTATTGAAGTGGATATCACAGAAATCATTAAATCTGGTGGCTCCTTCCGTTGTTGTACCCTTCCCATCTTACGAGAAACATAAAATAAAAATATAAAAAGACCAAATAAACAACCCACAATCTCTTACAAGGTGAGGTTGTTTATTTCTTTCTTTGATTACAAAGCATTTTATATATTTTTTAGGTACTTATTGTTTTAACTTAAATATACTTTTTCACAATGTCATACAATGTAACCGTAAAATTACTTTTACTTTTCAATTAATTCCTTGTTCAACCAAGTTTGTTTACCAACTTTTTATTGAAATATTACTGCTAAAATTCCCCAAGCACTACTTACAGAATCATTATCCTCGGTTGTATGTAAGGTAATCTGGACTGTTCACCTTCCCATATTTTTTTCCTAAGGAACAGTTCTAGATCACTAGGCTCAAACTAATTTTTGTTATACTTTTCCATACTCTTCATTGTATTGAGTAATTTTAATGACTTCACCCATTTTAGAAGATAAATCATGACTTCAATTATGACCACCAGACTTTCCAACACAGAATCTTTAGTTAGAATATTAGTAGATAAAGCTTAAACTAAAAAAGACTGTTCAGTGCTAGAACACCAAACAGTCATATAATAGCAGGTTCCCTTCAATGGACTTTAGCGTGTTAAGGTAAATAACTCACCCTGCTGCACTCCAACGCTCAAAAGTGGGTTATTTTTTGTCTCTAAAAGATATGATTGACAATACCAAACTTGCAAATGCTATCATGAGCATTAAGGTTTGCTCCAAATCAATATTCTCATAAAGGTAAAATTGATCCTGTCAGACACCATTCTTTCCCTATGCTGAACGAATGATTTCTTGCTCGATAGACTTTGCAAGTTGGACTGTTTTAAAGTCCACAAATTTCGAATTTCCAATTACAATTTTGTTCATTATTTTATAGTAGAAGTCTGTTTCGTGACCTTTTATCTTTTGCACTTCCATAAAAAAATCCAATAATGCTTCGTTCGTTTCTTTTGGTCGGCTAAAATCAATTGTATACATTTTTTGACGTAATGTTAAGTTTGTCATAAAAGTCATATTCCTTTTTCCTTTCTATTTAATGATACTATCATAATTAGGTTCAAGGTCAGATAACCTTTCGTATATCGAGATGTCGTTCCAATTTTCTTTTTACTCGTTGAAGAGCATTATCAATTGACTTTACATGTGTGTTAAGTTCTTTAGAAATTTCTGCATAGGATTGTCCATCCATATATAAAGTCAACACTCTTCTTTCTAAATCACTTAGTAATTCTATTATTTTTAGTTCTATATCATTAGCTTGTTCTTGGTTAATTATGAATGCTTCCGGATTCGTTATTTTTTCTCCAGGGATCATATCCATAAGAGTATAATTTGATTCCTCACTAGTAAGAGGCTTGTCCAAGGAAATAGATGAATTTAAAGGGCCATGTTTCTGACGATTAGCCGTTTTGATCGCTGTTATGATCTGTCTAGTGATACAAAGGTCAGCAAAAGAATGAAAGCTGACAATCTTTTCCTCTCTAAAATCTCGAATCGCTTTATATAAACCAATCATTCCCTCTTGAACAAGATCTTCTTTATCTCCGCCAATTAAAAAGTAAGGTCTCGTCTTCATACGAACAAAATGCTGATATTTATTAATTAAAAAAACCAACGACTCACTATCTCCATTTTGAGCTAACTCTACCAAAACTTTATCTTCTAATTTAGCATAATGATCAATCAGCTGTACTTCGATGTTTACACTCACCTAAATCCCTCCGCCTAACTCAATCTGAGTTTTGATGTTTCATAAACTGATAGATTGTCCTTTTCCTTAAAATATCTAATCCAATATGATGAAAGGTAAAAAGCGCACAGAGTAAACTGGCGCTTGTTTAATCTACTTTACGATCTTCTATCAATTCCTCTATCCAATTAAAAGTATAAGGTACGTTAACTAAAAACGTTGTCGAAATATAACAGTGCTTTTAAAAAAAATTCACTTTTCGAAAGTTTGGATCATTCTATTTATTAATGCCATTTTTAGAAAATAAGAAGATAGAGATAAAAATACTTTTCCTCAGGAGTCATCTCCTCTGAAACAATCGGATTCTTCCCAAAATCAGTACGCACCATTCGATATTTTGCCGTATTCAATCACTGCCCTTTCTTCTAAGTAAATTCTTTTCATTAGGAGATATAGTGTTAAATGAAGAAAAGGGGCTGTGTGTTTTACATAAAAAAGTGAATATTTTGTGACAAAACTATTTTATCGCACCTATCACTCCCCTGTTAAGCTATAACAAGATTTGTATAATGTACGCATTTCCAAAATAAAAAACACTTACAAACATTGAAAAACAACATTTATGAGTGTTTCATGTTGGTTAACGAACTTTATTTTTTCTTTTTTACCTTAATACTATGCCTTACCATATTTATTTCTGCTTGATTAAGGACAAGTAAGCATACGATTTTTGTATGAATTATATTGGTGATAAATAAAAACGTTCCTTACAATGTGTAAGAAACGTTGATTAATTCGCTTTTCTACTTACTAAGATACCTCGTGGTCGGAGGATGTGTAAAATGATTTGGATGTGTAATTCAGCAAAAACGTTTCACCTTCTTCTTTTGTTCACGCACTCCACATGTGTGTAGAGTGTGACTTTATATAACCTAAGCAAATAACAGTCTTTAAACTACTTATGAAAGTTAATAAAAGAAAATGTGTGACTACTATTAAGATAATGCCTGGGTAGACATTTTAGTTCTAATTACATGTACTATTCTAAGGTAAATTTGTTTCATCCATTAAATATCTATCACACTCCCTAGCAGCACCTCTTCCTTCATTTATAGCCCAGACGATAAGACTTTGACCACGACGCATATCACCTGCAGCAAAAACCCCTTCGATATTTGTTTTATATTTTCCATACTCAGCCTTTACATTTGAACGATTATCAGTCTCGACGTTCATTTTTTGAAGTAAATCCTGCTCTGGACCACTAAATCCAATCGCGAGTAATACTAACTGAGCGGGCCAGATTTTTTCTGTACCAGGGATTTCTTTTCGAATTCTCTGTCCGTTTTCATCGGTTGTGGTTTCAACGTTAATGGTATGAATTTCTTTGACATGCCCATTTTCATCCCCCACAAACCTTTTCGTCATCACCGCATAGGCTCGAGGATCATCACCGAACGTGGCTGCGGCTTCTTTTTGGCCATACTCCACTTGATGGATAACGGGCCATTGCGGCCATGGATTATCATCTTCCCGAACTTCGCCCTTTTTCTGATAAATATCAAATTGTGTTAAGCTTTTGCATTTATGACGTACAGAAGTAGCCAAACAATCTACACCTGTATCCCCACCGCCAATGACAACCACATCTTTGTCTTTTGCGGATATATACTCACCGTTCTCAAGGTTGGAATCCAATAAACTTTTTGTATTGGCATGAAGAAAATCCATGGCAAAATGGATTCCTTTTAGCTCTCTTCCTTCTACTTGTATATCACGATGTTTTGTTGAACCGCCGCATAGAACGATCGCATCAAATTCAGATTGTAACTTAGTAATGGGATAGTCCTTGCCCACGTCTGTATTTGTTACGAAGGTAATCCCCTCTTCTTTAAGAATATTGACCCTTCTCTCAACAACAGAATAAGGAAGCTTCATTTCAGGTATCCCATACGTTAAAAGACCCCCAACACGATCATGACGCTCAAAAACAGTGACACGGTGTCCCGCTTTATTAAGTTGGGCTGCACAAGCCAATCCGGCTGGACCCGAACCAACAACTGAAACCTTTTTATCCGTCCGGGTCTTTGGAGGCTCCGGTTTCACCCAACCTTCCTTAAAGCCTCGATTAATGATTTCCAGCTCAATTGTCCTGATGGCAACCGGTGGCTCATTAATTCCAAGGACACAAGCTCCTTCACACGGGGCCGGACAAGCTAGTCCGGTGAATTCTGGAAAGTTATTCATCTTATGCTCTCGCTTCAGGGCTTCCTCCCATTGGCCTTGGTAAACTAAATCATTCCACTCCGGTATAAGGTGATGTACGGGACAACCTGAAGTCATCCCGTTTATCATAATACCCGTATGACAAGTTGGAATCCCGCAATCCATGCAACGAGCACCTTGTTCTTTTAATTCATGTTCTTCAAGAGGTAACGTATAAACATCCCAATCATCCGTTCGTGTCTTAGGGTCACGTTCGTGCCTTGATTGGCGTTCGTAGTCCATAAAACCAGTTGGTTTTCCCATCGCTTACCCTCCCTCTTTTATCGCTTTCACTGCTTTTTGGCTTTCTTCAAATGCCCGGAGTGCTGCTTGATGTTCACTTAACCCTTCCTCTAGCAGTCGCTTAATTCGCTCTTTCATTTCCAAATAGTCCTTCGGAATGACTCTGACAAATTTCTTACTCATATCTGCCCAGCTATTTAACACTCTCTCCCCAAGAGGACTATGCGTATATTGAACATGCTTTTCAATCATTTGGTGGACAAGTTGGAGTTCTGACGCATCTTGAATAGGGTCGAGATAAACTTGAGCCTGATTACATTTGACTCGAAAATCGTTTGTTATATCCAAGACATACGCAACACCACCCGACATACCGGCTGCGAAGTTTTTCCCTGTTTCCCCCAGTACAATCACTGTTCCACCTGTCATGTATTCACAACCATGGTCGCCCACACCTTCTACGACCACATTTGCTCCGCTATTCCTCACACAAAAGCGCTCTCCGGCAATTCCGCTGATATAGGCTTCTCCTGCCGTTGCCCCGTAAAAGGCAACGTTTCCGACAATGATATTATTTTCCCAGGTAAAGGTAGCCCTCCGAGAAGGGCGAACAATAATTTTCCCCCCCGATAAACCTTTACCGATAAAATCATTGGCATCTCCTACTAGTCTCATCGTTAATCCGGGTGGAATAAAGGCAGCAAAGCTTTGTCCGGCAGAGCCAGTAAAAGTTAGGTGAATCGTATCCTCAGGCAGCCCCTTGGCACCATACCGTTTTGTTATTTCACTCCCTAACATGGTCCCAGCGACTCGGTTAATGTTCCGTATCGACAAAGTCGCCTTAATAGGTTCCTGGTCTTCAAGCGCTTCTTTACATAAAGGGATCAACTCTTGTTTGTCCATTGTTTTATCAAGTCCATGAACCTGTTCAACCGTGGCATAACGGCTGGTATTTTTCGGAACTTCAGGCTGATAGAGAAGAGCAGAAAGATCTACCCCTTTTGCTTTCCAATGGTTAATCGCTTGATTTGTCTCTAAAACATCAGTCCTTCCAATCATTTCATTGACCGTGCGGAATCCGAGTTCGGCCATTAGCTCTCTTACTTCCAAGGCGATGAATCTCATAAAGTTGATTACATGCTCCGGTTCACCCGTAAATTTTTTCCGTAACTCGGGGTTTTGTGTGGCAACGCCTACCGGACAAGTATCGAGGTGGCATACCCTCATGATGACACATCCTAATACAACTAACGGTGCCGTTGAAAATCCATATTCCTCTGCCCCAAGTAAGGCAGCAATTACAACATCCCGGCCTGTCATCAATTTCCCATCCGTTTCCACGACGATTCGATCACGAAGACGATTTAACAGCAATGTTTGATGTGTTTCGGCTAAGCCCAGTTCCCACGGCAATCCTGCATGCTTTAAGCTTGTCCTTGGCGCAGCCCCCGTTCCGCCGTCATATCCACTAATCAGAACAACATCGGCTCTTCCTTTGGCAACACCTGCTGCAATGGTTCCGACACCGGCTTCCGATACAAGCTTGACACTAATTCTGGCGGATGGATTTGCATTTTTTAAGTTATGAATTAATTCCGCCAAGTCTTCAATGGAATAAATATCATGGTGGGGCGGCGGCGAAATCAATCCTACGCCAGTTGTTGAGCCCCTAACCTCGGCAATCCATGGATATACTTTTTTTCCGGGAAGATGTCCCCCTTCTCCCGGCTTGGCACCTTGGGCAACCTTAATTTGGATTTCATCAGCATTTACAAGATAATGACTTGTCACTCCGAATCGGCCTGATGCTACTTGTTTAATCGCACTGCGCCTCAATTGCCCATTTGGATCCGGTGTAAATCTCGCCGGGTCCTCTCCACCTTCTCCCGAGTTGCTTCTTGCCCCAATTTTGTTCATGGCAATGGCAAGTGATTCGTGGGCTTCACGACTAATGGAACCGTATGACATCGCTCCCGTTTTAAACCTCTTACAAATTTCTTCAACAGACTCTACCTCGTCCAACGGTATAGGTTCCCGTTTTTTAAAAGCCAACATGCCGCGAATGGATTGAAGATTGTCGCTAGGGTCTGTCAATAATGCTGAATACTCTTTAAAAAGTTTATAATTATTCGTTCGGCATGCTTGCTGTAATAGATGTATGGTCCGAGGGTTGTATTGGTGATCTTCTCCGTCATGGCGCCACTGAAAATCATCACCTGAATCCAATGTCCTCTCCACGCCTCTTGTCGGATCAAATGCTCGTTTATGCCTCATCATCACTTCTTCGGCAATGATATCCAACCCAATACCCTCTATTCGTGAAGCCGTTTCAGTAAAATATTTCTCGATTACGCCTTGATCAATCCCGATTGCCTCAAATATTTGTGCTCCAATATAACTTTGAATGGTTGATATCCCCATTTTCGATAACACCTTAACGATCCCATCGGTTGCTGTCAAAATGTATGTGTTAATAACCTTGTCGACTTCTGTTTCGCGTATATCACCGATTTCAATCAAACCCCTTAGAGACTCAAAGGCTAAATAAGGATTGATCGCTTCCGCCCCGAAACCAAGTAATGCTGCAAAATGATGGACCTCTCTTGGTTCCGCCGATTCAACAATGATGCTTACCTTTGATCGTGTTCCTTTTCGAATTAGGTGATGATGCAATCCTGAGACTGCGAGCAGAGCTGGCAACGCGGCATATTCGGCATCGACTCCGCGATCAGATAAAACCAGTAAAGAAATACCACTGTCGATGGCGGTGTCAGCTTTTAAAAATAAGCTATTTAAAATTTTTTCAAAATTGGGTGTAGCTGTTTCAACAGGAAACAGGATGGATAGTGTTTCCGTTTTAAAGCTGGAATAGTGAAGTTTTTCTAACTGACTATTCGTCAAAATCGGTGTCTGAAGCTGAATTTGTTGACAACTTTCAGGCTCAGGTTTAATTATGTTTTTCTGTGGTCCAATTGTTGTTAAAACGGAAGTAATAATCTTCTCCCGAATGGCATCAATCGGCGGATTGGTTACCTGGGCAAAAAGCTGTTTGAAATAGTTATATAGCAACTGTGGTCTTTTTGATAAAACCGCAAGGGGAGAATCATACCCCATCGAACCAATGGGATCATGCTTATCTGTAACCATCGGCTTCAAAATTTTATTGAGGTCTTCGTTTGTATACCCAAATGCAAGTTGCTGTTTGAGTCGTTCATCTGTATTAATAACTTGTTGATGACTGTCCGTTTCAGGCAGATCATCAATATGAACTAAATGTTCTGCTAACCAATCTTTATACGGATACTCTGAGGCGATTTGCATTTTAATATCTTCATCCGGAATAATTTTGCCCTTTTCCAAATCAACAAGGAGCATTTTCCCTGGGAGAAGTCTTCCTTTATATTCAATATCCTCAACAAAAATATCCAATGCGCCTACCTCAGAACCCAAAACAATCATACCGTCTTTTGTTACATAATAACGGGCAGGACGCAGCCCATTCCGGTCAAGACATGCCCCGATTTGTTTTCCATTCGTAAATACAACAGCAGCAGGACCATCCCATGGCTCCATTAAACAGCTATGAAATTGATAGAATGCCTTCTTAGCTTCATCCATTTTTTCATCATGTGCCCATGGCTCGGGAATCATCATCATCGCTGTATGCGCAAGTGAACGTCCTGAAAGATGCAGAAATTCAAAACAATTATCAAACATGGAAGAATCACTGCCATCCGTATCGATGACCGGAAATAACTTTTGATAATCCTTGTCTCCAAATAACTTAGATTCACAAAGAGCCTCTCTAGCCTGCATCCATTTAACATTTCCTTTAATCGTATTAAATTCTCCATTATGGATCGTAAACCGGTTTGGATGAGCTCTTTCCCAGCTAGGAAACGTGTTTGTACTAAATCGCGAATGAACAAGGGCTAGTGCAGACTTAAAATCACGATGATTTAAGTCAACATAAAAGGAATCCAACTGTTCAGGAATTAACATGCCTTTATAGACAATGGTTCTTGAGGATAAACTGCAAACATACATCCCTTCTTGATGCTCCTTATCTGAAGGGCACACTTCTTTTTCTAACCGTTTACGGATCACATATAATTTTCTATCGAAATCATTTTGATCATGTGGATTAAGAGAAGAAGCAATAAACATTTGACGGATAAACGGTTTTGATTTTTTGGCCATGTCACCAACAAAAGAATCATTAACCGGAACAGTCCTCCAACCTAGAAAGACCTGCCCTTCCTCTTTAATGACGTTTTCAATTTGTTTTTGAGTTTTTTTTCTAACTTCTGGATCCTGTGGTAAAAAGATCATACCAATCCCGTATTTACCCGCTTCAGGGAGTTCAATATTTTCTTTTTCACATTGTTTCTCAAAAAATGAATGGGGAATTTGAGTAAGAATCCCTGCTCCATCCCCGGTACTCGTGTCTGCTGATTGTCCGCCCCTGTGTTCCAAATTACATAAAATCGTTATAGCATATTCAACAATATCATGGGTCTTTTTTCCATTTATATTAGCGACCATTCCAATTCCACAAGCTTCATGTTCATATTCAGGGTGATACAAACCTTGCGGACCAGGATACCCAGGATTTTTCATGACAACATCCCTTCTTAAAGAACTTGTATTTCTATGTTCAAGCAGCCTTGTTATGCACAGCTGTTACTAGGTAAATATTTCTTCATACAAAAATAGTGTATACATTCCATTTCTATTTATCCTATTGCAATAAAAAATCTATAGCTGTCAACACCGATATATTCAAGCTACTTACACAAAAAATAACTCGTTTATACATGTGAAGAACCTTGTTGAACCTACAGCAATACTATTACGCCAAATAATAATAAAAAGAGCCTTTCTAGAAGGAAAGGCTCTTTACTCACTATTGCATCTCATATTAGTCCTTTCTTACAAGTAGTGAACAACACTCCATATGTGCAGAGTGTATGTTACAACACATGGGGTACTGGTAAAGTTTTATGGGCTTAATAAGTTGCCTCTTTTGTATTCGGCAGTTGTATGGCGGCTGTTACTTTTTATAGTTTCTGTCTATGTCACTTTTTTATTGTATAGGATAATCTTGAATATTTTCTACCAATGATCTTCAACAATCGCGCCCTCTTGTTGAATAAGATAATAATAATAAATTTCAAATTTGATTCTATGCTTTACCCCATTTTCCAAAATAGACTTTTTTCTCTTTTGCGTTATCAAACCCTTCATTAAACCAAATATTGTTACATTTTATTACATTTTTTATTTTACGTGTTAGATAATGTTCCATTTTTTAACTAAACTTCCATTTGAGATGATAATATATAAAGTAATTCATGATAATGGTGAGATCTATTTGACATCAATAAGGAGCAAATTTGTCAACAGCTGACCCTTGAAGCAATTGTAAGATTAGAAAAGAAAGCCAATGAATTTGAAGGCTATGTATTAGTAAATCAAAATGTCAATGCAAAAAGTATATTAAGCATGTTCTAGTTGGCGGCACAAGCTGTACGATGACCTTTCATGCTTCTAGAAAAGACAGCAAATAAGTTGTTAAGGTATTAAAGACATTTTTACAAAGTGCTAATGGAATAATAGTGTAGTATTGTGTCTGTGAAGATAAAGGGGGTTATCAATTAATGAGAGAGATGTGGAGAATTACCTCGCAAAAAGCGATTTTTGAGTTTAGTAAACTTCCGGATATTCGTACCGCTGTCCCATCAATATTACAATTCAGCTTAAATGTAGCATTAAGCATACTTGCGACGGTTTTATGTATTTTAATGGCTAAAGAAATCTTTTATTTTGTAGAATTCATTGTCACATCTGAAACACCCAATTTTCAACATTTCCTCGAACAGATCCTTGTCTTTTTTCTCTATTTTGAATTTATCTCAATGATTGTAAAATATTTCCGCGAGAACTACCATTTTCCGATGCGATACTTTCTCTACATTGGCATTACAGCAATGCTCCGCTTAATTATTGTTGATCACCACGACCCATTCAATACATTAATACATGCTTTCGTTATCCTCATTTTAATTTTGAGCTACAATATTATTAACAATACACCTGCCAGGAAATCCCTCAATAATAAATAATTGGTTAGAATTCGATGATGCTATTGCTTGTTATCAATACGAATACGTTGTTAACATGTCTTCAATGTAAAATTTTTTATGGATTAAAGATTCTTTTTACCCCTAAGTAAAATAATTGCGTATTTACAACGTTTTGCGTATTACAGTATAAAAAATCCCAATTTCATTTATAAATGAGAAATTGGGATTTAATTATTCAACAAGAGCGCCCTTCAATAGAGTATCATGACTGGCGTTTTTAAACATCTTTATTGTTAATCAGTACTACAGACTCAATTTCGTGGCTAATAAGATAAAAATGGATTTAATCCCTGTTTAATATAAAAAAATAAACGTTGAAAGCTTTTTGATATATCCGTCTTAAAGACTTATGGATAGTCTTCAATTTATCTATCATGTCTGTTAATTAATTTCATAAGGATACGGATAAACATCATTAGAAAAAAGATACTGATAAACGTGTGTATCCATGTCCAAGTATGATATTCAATTAAATCAGTATATCTTTCCAAAAGAACCTCAATGCTCGTTAAAACAGATGTATACAATGCACATTTTAGAATAATGCTAGGATATCTTGAATAATTAGTTGCTTGATAAAAGTAAATACAGACAACTGGTAGTAAAAGATATTCATAAAGAAGGCTAGAACTGAAATAGTTACTTAAAAAGCTTATTGGATATTCGATCATTTTTTCTTCTACAACAAGAACACCAAGAAATATTGTGAAATAAGAGGTCAATAAGAAAATTAAAATCAAATCTTTGATTGGTGTTTTTCTTAAACTATAAAAGAATAAGGTGATTCCTATTATGAGCAGTGACCATAAAATGATTCTTTCCATGGATAATCAGTCCTTCAAAAATCGTTAACTTTCTCATGAGTCATTATAACCAAAATAAAAATTAAATCTTTACTATTTGAAATCTCTCATTTTTAAATTTAATCTTCAAGAATCTGGCCCTTAAATGAAATTAAGCGCTAATCCTTGTTACAGGAAAGCGCTTCGATTGTTAAATATTAATTTTCTATTGCATAGTGTATTTGTACTGTTCAGCAATCAATGTTAATTTATCAACTTTTTCAGAATAGCTCCCTTTAGCCGCCCATGCAGCGCAAAAATCAGCGCTGCACCACAGAGAATGAAAATGGTCTAGAACCGTCAATACTGATTCTACGGCTGGGAGAGGAAGGTCGATAAACTATGGTGCGTTAGAGCCCACCCTTTAGTCTGACTCCTTCGACCACGGTGCACCACTGACTGTTGCTCCCTTGCGGAAGCACTCATAGTAGATTAATCCCTGTTCTGGTTGTTGCACCAGCCTCCACTAATATGTCGTAGAGAGGAAAATTAAAATGGATGTAATCATTGAACGAGCATGTGGGATGGACGTTCATAAAGACTCTATCACCGCATGTATTCTTACACCAGAAGGAAAGGAGATTCAAACTTTTTCAACGAAAACCGTGTTTTTGTTAAAACTATTAGACTGGATTAAGGAACACAATTGTTCTCATGTTGCCATGGAAAGCACCAGCGTATACTGGAAGCCAATTGTGAATTTACTAGAAAGTGAGGGAATTGAATTTTTAGTAGTCAATGCACAACACATTAAAGCTGTTCCTGGACGGAAAACTGATGTAAATGA